>JBKPLM010000156.1:0-12391 GCA_046731655.1 Verrucomicrobiota bacterium
ATGCAGTGTTTCACGGGCACGCCCACAACGGCGTTCTCGAAGGAAAGACTTCGACGGAGATTCCCGTCTATAACGTCTCCGCACCGGCGCTTCGAAAAACCGGCAAACCTTACCGCATTATCGAATTGTAGGGCGTCTGTCTCAGACGCCGATCGATCCAAGCGGTTTCTCGGCTACAACGCAGCATGCTTCTACATCAGCGCGGTTTCGCGTAGGCGAGATGCACCGGACGGCTTTCAATGAGTCAAAGGCCACTTCAGAAAACGGAATCTCAATCGAACCTGTCAGCAGGCATCAATCTTGAATCGACATTCTCTTGTAGAGCAGAGTTAAGTGCGGATTGAGGCGGTAATCAGACAAATCTTGCACCGCGGTACGAATGCCTTGATTAAGCTGCTGCAACTGTGTGTTTAACGCGAATTGCACGAAGAGCGTTTTGATAAACTCGCTCGAGTGATCGACTTCAATCGGTTTGAGCTTAATTTGTTTGCAAGCGTGCGCAGCTCGTGAAAGCACTCCTTCGACCGCATCTGCGCAATTCGCTCCAACGTGGATCGTCACATGCGGCTCGAACACAGGCGTTATAACGCTGCGCGAGACCGTTAATCACGCCTTAAATATGGGCCGGCTCAGCCGGAATGAGCCAGTAAGCAACGACGATCTTTTTCATGCCTGAAGAAGGCGACGCTTTCTACGGCGTTTTCAATAATACGACATTTAACAAAGTTAATCTCCAATGCTAAAATCGCGCTGTGCCCACCAACGTCCTGGGAACTGAGCTCAAATGTTGTTGTCGCGATCCGATGACTGGATTTTATCGCGATGGTTTTTGTCGAACAGGCCCGGAAGACGTTGGCCTGCATACAGTCTGTGTAAAAGTCACGCGGGAATTTCTCGATTTCTCTGTCCTCGATGGAAATGACCTCGTCACGCCGCGTCCCGAATGGGGCTTCCCCGGGCTAAAACCGGGGGATAAATGGTGCGTCTGCGTGACGCGCTGGAAAAGCGCGCTGGATCACAACCGCGCAGCTCCAGTCGATCTTGAGGCAACGCATGCCTCCGCTCTCGAGTTCGTGACGTTAGAGGAACTAAAAGCGTACGCACTCTCCGAGTAGAGCCTGCGGTTGAATTCCACTGAGTTTGCCGCCACGCTAACCCTGAATTGAACCTTCCGTTTAGTCTTTTCCTGGCGCTGCGTTATTTGAAACCTAAGCGCACCTTTCTTTCGATCATTACCCTGATTTCGATCGTCGGAGTGATGCTCGGCGTAACGGTACTGATCCTCGTGATCTCTGTCATGACCGGGTTTGATCGCGAGCTACGTCAGAAAGTCATCGATTTCGATGCGCATATTCTAGTGAGCACGGAGGATGTCTTGCGCGACTGGCGAACACTCAAAACAAAAATCGATAATGCGCCTGGCGTGGTTGCGACGGCTCCCTACATCCAGGGACCGGTCATCGTGGAATTTCAAAACCGGCGCGTCGCGCCGCTAATTCGCGGTGTCGATCCCGTTGAGGAAGAGAAGGTCATTCCGCTGCGAAAATTCGTCAAATACGGCAAGCTCGATCTGGAAGGCGAATCGACCGTGCTCGGGATCGAGCTCGCGCGTAAACTGCAGGCGAACGTCGGTGATAAGATCACGGTCTATTCGCCAGGCAATCTTGGCCAGGTCCTCGATGGCATCAAAAAACTCGAGAGTGCGAAGGGAGACGAAGAAAAAAAGGCGATCGACCAATTGCGTGACGTCATCCTGCCGAAAGAACTGACTGTTACCGGCATCTTTGAGACCGGTCATTACCTGCACGATTCCGAGTATCTGCTCGTGCCGGTCTATGTCGGACAGGAGTTATATGGGCTGGGAGATGCTTTGCACGGCATCACCGTAAGGACTGAGAACCCGTACAGCGCCGAGCGGGTAAAACACGCGATCGAACAATTTCTCGAACCTCCGCAATACGCGCAGACCTGGATTGATATGAACCATCAATTCTTCGAAGCGGTGCGGCTCGAACGCTCGGTAATGTTTTTTCTGTTGTTCTTCATCGTGGTTGTCGCGGCATTTGGAATCATGAGCACGCTCATCACGGTGACAGTGCAAAAACGGCGCGAGATTGGAATCATGAAAGCCCTCGGCGCAAACATTGCGCAAGTCATCTGGGTTTTCCTTGGACAGGGAACGATCGTCGGGCTCTTTGGAACCGTGACAGGATTAGGACTCGGGATGACGCTAATCCGTTACCGCAACGAGTTCAGCCAGTGGCTGGCAAGGACATTGCACATCGAAATCTTCCCGCGCGAGGTTTATCAATTTTCGGCAATCCCGGCGGAAGTCATCCCACGGGATGTCGTCATCATTTGTATTAGCGCATTTTTTATCTGTTCGATTGCTGCACTGATTCCCGCGTACTTTGCCGCGCGGCTCGATCCGGTGAAGGCGTTGCGCTACGAGTGATCTTGTCACCCCCTTGCGCTTTGCTTGCAATCGAGTTCAGGAAGATATCCAGCGCGCGAGACGCGTAACCGTATCCTTCTGGCCATTCGCTTTGACGCGGGCCTGCTACGTTAAGGATGTCGATCTTGTTCTCGCGGACAAAATCGACAATCAACTGCGCGGCGTTTTCGGCGGAAGTCTTGCAGGCGTCAATCAGTTCGTACGGTCGTCGGTGCTCAACGCAGAAGCGGACTGTTTGTTCGGTCCCGCCGCTTAGTTTGCCGGGATACATGATAACAGTCCCATCGGAATCCTTTACGTTCTGCAAAGTTCGCTCGGTCAATCCACCGTTTTTCAACTCCTTAAGTGGGTAACGGTTCGGAATTCTGCCGAATTCATCGAGCCGTCCAGTCGGACACCAACCACCGGATTCAATTCCACGCTCTAGTGCGACATCGAGCGCTGCACGATCTATGCCCGTTTGTCCTCCCGAAATTATTTTCACTCGGCTTCGGCGCGCTTAGTCGCCGGTAGGAACAATGTCCGCGCGTTCCACCATTAAGATTACGGTTCGTTGAGGCGCACGCGTGCGATGGCGCACACCTTTAGGCACGACGAAACCCTGCCTGGGCGCGAGATCGACAACCCGATCTTCGAGATCGATCAGGAAATGTCCATCGAGAACAAAAAAGAATTCATCGATCTCTTTATGTTCGTGCCAATGATATTCACCCTGGATCACTGCCAGCCTGACGACAGAATCGTTCACCTTGCAAAGAGTCTGGTTGTACCATTTGTCCGTGGTGGCATCAGCTAACTTCTGCACATCGATCAGTTCCAGCGGCGCGTGCAAAATGTTGAGGTAAGTCTTATACGGAAAATCCTGCGGTGATTTGTCGGAATCCATGATTAGAGCTTAAGCGCAGGACACCCGCTAGTCGCAAAATAACTGTGGCAGCTGTGCCGTCCGCACCGTCGAGAGTGCAGCTAAAATCCGTGTTAGGGCAACCTCCACAAAGAAATCACTCTTCGCCGTCGAAGTAATGAGTTTCTTTTCCCTTTAGAACAACGCGATCTGCTGCTGATGATTTGTTGACCTTCCACTTCCCGCTATCAGGGTAATAGGTCGACTCGCCGATTGGGTTGTCTGCGATCACGTAATAAATGAAGTCTTCCTCACCGGAGTTGCTAAGTTGATGCGGTTCGTCAGGTCCGAAAACGAACGCGTCTCCTGCCACAACTTCAGTTGTGCCACCCTCGTGACGCACGTTTCCTTTTCCCGAGACGACTAAATAAAACTCCCACTGGGCCGAATGCGCGTGATAGGGGAAAGCGGGTTTCCCGGGAGGCACTCGATTCCATTCCAAATCAAATGGATGACGCTTCGCCAGATCGAGTGAGCGCGATTCGCGCCCCAGCGCTTCCGAAATTCCTTTGAAGGATGCTGCGTATTTTCCGCCTGGCGACTGCCACGGCTCTTCCTTGATTTCATTTAGATTTACTTTGCGCATAAGGATCCGCTGTAGCCACGACGCTGCGCGCCGTACACTTAACATGCTTACCGACGGCCCGCAGGGTCGTGGCTACAAAATTCATTCTTCGCCATCGAAATAGTCGGTCTCCGTCCCTTTCACGACGATTTCGTCGCGCCCATCTCTTGTCACCGCCCATTTGGTGCTATCGGGATAATAACAGGAATCCCCCGTCACGCCGCCGCTACGCGGATTATCGGCGATCACATAGTAAACAAAGTCTTCATCGCCCGGATTCCAAAGCTGATGTGCCTCACCCGGCTGAAAGAAAAATGCGTCGCCCGGTCCGACTTCAGTTGTCCCATCTTTGTCGCGGACGCTGCCGCGTCCGGAGACGATGAGATAAAGCTCCGATTCAGCCGCGTGCGCGTGATAGGGACAAAGGAATTTACCTTTGGGAATTCGCACCAAGGCCAGATCAAATGGATGCCGTTTCGAAAGATCAAGCGACTCCGGCTCGCGACCGAGAGCGACGGAAATATTCTTCATGAACCTATTAAACTTACCCTTGGGCGATCGCTTTTCTTTCTCAGCGACATCCTTCACATTTACTTTGCGCATATGGACCATCTCAATTTTTCGTAACAATATCCCGGGAAGCGAATCGCTTCCTCGTTGTGATCGAAAAAACAGCTATCCCGGCCCAAATCAAGTTCACAAAGGAAGAAGGATAAGCTCGATAAAAGATCGTGTTTGCTACCAGCAGAAGGCTGCCAACGATGTTGAGCAGCTGATAAGACGCAGAGTCTGCCTCCATTTTCCTGGAGGAAACCATTGCATAGGCGACCAGGAGAAACGCTGCTCCCAGCCATCCAACCGCATCAAACCATATCTGATTGTTCATGCTGTATTATCTTTACGCTGAGGACTGCATCACACGCTCAATTTCTTTGGCAGCTTTTGTTTGAGTTGTTCGACCGGCTCGAAGAGGTCGCTCAGTTTTTCGACCCGGGCTAGAACTTGATCGGAGCGAAACCTCAACAGCTTGGCGTTTTTCTTTTTCAGACATTTTTCGACTTCGTTCCACGCCACCGGAGTTGAAACGGTCGGTTCATCCCTGGCGCGGAGCGAATAAACGCAAATGGTGGTCTTGTGTTCGTCGTTCTGGCTCCAGTCAACAAACACTTTCCCCTTACGGACCGCCTTTGACATGTTCGAGGTCACGAGATTGGCATGCTCGTGTTCCAGATATTGGGCGAGGGAGCGCGACAAATCCTTGGTTTGATCGTAGGTCACCGAAGTATTCAGTGGCACATAGACCTGCAGTCCTTTCGAGCCGCTGGTTTTGGCAAACGATTTCAGTTTCATTTTACCTAACAAATCGCGAAGCCACAGTCCGACCTGGCAGCATTGGACGATGTCGGCAGGTGCGCCGGGATCGAGATCGAACACCATCATCGTGGGACAGTCGAGATTATCCTTGCGGGACAGCGAAGTGTGCAGCTCGAGGTCGGCAAGGTTTGCAGCCCAGACGAGCGTCGGCAAATCATTAGCAAGGCAATAATTCATGGTGCGCTGGTTGCCCTCACTCCACACTTTTGCCGTTTGCACCCATTTCGGCCGATGCGACGGACAATTCTTTTCGTAGAAAAATTCGCCGTCCACCCCGTCAGGGTACCGCTTCATTGTAAGCGGCCGATCCTTCAGATGCGGCAAGAGAACCGGCGCGATGCGGATGTAGTAATCGATCACCTGCCCTTTCGCGAACCCGGCTTTCGGATAAAGCACCTTGTCGAGATTCGATACCTGAATCTTGCGATCTTCGACGATTAGCTCGGCTTTTTGGGACATTGCGCTAAGCGCAACGTCCAACGCTCAACGCCCATCGTCCAACGCCGAATTTAGGTTTACCGCGATACCCCGCGAATGTCATCCTGAACGAGGTGAAGGACCTCTCGCGGGCTGATTGATCACACGGATTACTTTGTGCGATTCGCGCTTCAATTGAGGGTTCCCTCGCTTCGCTCGAGACGACAGCTCTTTTCAGGCGAAAAAGCGCTCGGGCGGGAGCACAGGCTGCGGCTTGCAAATGCGCGCCACGCAATGCTCCCAGCTTTCGTGGCCGCTCAGGATCTCAATCTCCACTCGCAAGAAATAAACAGGCACTTTCACTTCGGCCTCGGGCAAACGCGGCATACGCACTGAATCTTTTTCAGTTGTCACAATCATTTCCAAGTCCCGCCGGATACAACGCTTGATGAAACTGATTAGCTCCGCTTCGGAATAATAGTGATGATCGATGTAACGCTTGGCGAGATCGACGTGCGCACCGAGCTTTGCCAATGCGCCTTCGAAGCTTTCCGGCGCAGCAATCGCGCTGATCGAGCCAACGAATGCGTCACGCAAACGTTCCAGCGGCACTTTTTCCCTGGTGAAGACACTCTGCAGGTAGAGCGGCTTATGCGCGCATTCGATGATTTCCGCCGTGCGATTGTAGCGGCGAATCCGTTTGATCAGCGCGTCATTCGGTTCGCCAGTATTTTTCGTGATGAAGATGTAGCTGGCACGTCTCAGATTTCGCGGGGCCTCCCGCAGGGTGCCGCGGGGAAGAAGGAATTCATTGCCGAACGGCGCCTGGCGGTCCACAAGCACAATGTCCAGTCGATGTTTGAGGTGGAGATATTGCAAGCCGTCGTCGAGCAGGAGCGTATCGACTTTCCATTTGTCGATGGCAAGCAGGCCACTTTTGACGCGGTCTTTGTCCACGAGGACGATAACGTTCTTCAAGTTGTGCGCCAACATGTACGGCTCATCACCAGCCTCACGCGAATCCAGCAAGAGCGATATTCCGTCGGAGACAATCCGTGGAGGATCGAGATTTCTGTCGTGGAGTCGACTTAGCAAGCTTCGTCTGCGTGGCATGCTTTTGTAGCCGCGACTCAGAATTGCCACTCGCCGCCCGCCTGTTTGCAGCGCGCGAGCGATCTTTTCCACAATCGGTGTCTTGCCCGTGCCTCCAACAGTCAGGTTGCCCACACTGATCACGAGAACGCCAAGAGCGCGTTCGCGAAAAATTCTTTTGCGATAAAAATAAAGCCGGAGTTGTACGAGCCGATCGTAAACGAACGAGAGTGTGTAGAGGATTCCCCGCAAAATCGAGGCTCGAACGCCATGACGACGCTCGAGCACAACGTCGATTCCAAACTGTTCCAGGTTTTCAAGCCGCCGGCCCATTGGGTAGTCTCAAATTTCAGATTTCAAATTCAAAATCTGCGCGCCTCGTTTATCGACACGCGTTACAATTGTACGCGACAGTGAGGATCGGGCGGCACGCTTCATAGCCGCAGCAACCCGATCTGGATGTTGCAACGTGATGGCGCAGATTGTCGATCCGCTGCCGCTAAGAAAAGCGCCCAGCGCACCCGCTTTTTCGGCACCGGCGATGACGTCGGAAAGAAACGGGATCAGTTTTGCGCGAAAAGGTTGGTGAATGAAATCGACGAATGCGCCCCGCAGTTTCTTGTAGTTTTTTGAAGCGAAGGCCGCAGTAATTGCACAGGCGTTTGCGCAATTCTCAACCGCCTCGGCATGAGAGATTTTTGGTGGCAGGAGCTTTCGTGATATCGAAGTTCGAACCTCAAGCTCCGGAACAAGTAAAACGAAATGCAACTGCCGCGAAACTTCAAAGCGTTGAAAGATCGGGACGCCACGCGGTGGCGCTTGGGCGGCGCGGCGCGCCGACCCTACCACCACGGTGAAACCGCCGAAGCTCGCCGGTGCAGCATTATCAGGATGACCTTCCAACTCAGCGCACAATTGGAAAATCCTCAGCCGGTCGAATGGATCGCCACTGAGCTGGTTGAGCGCATGCAAAATACCGAGGCGAACGGTTGCGCTGCTGCCAAGGCCGCGCGACCGCGGAATTTTTTCTACGATTGAAAAGGAAAACGGAAACGGGCGGCGACGTGCCTGTTTGAAAAACCGGCCGGCGGCCTGCGAGACAATTTGCGGATGGGGTTGTTTGGGCAATCGACCCCTGGTAACTGTTATTCTGTTATAAATGTGCAGTGCGACACCAAGGCAATCGAAGCCGGGGCCGAGATTTGAGGTGCTCGCCGGAACGCGAACGGTAACTTGCTGCATTCGGAGACGGAGTGTAGCGATGCTCCGCTTCAGCGGCAACCGATCCGTAAGGTCATGCCGAATCGAAAGTATGCCCGTAGATGCGGCCGCCGAAAATGAGTCGTGGCTGGATTAGTGCAAGTTTGTTTCGCGACTTCCGGGCCGAGGGAACGGATGCGCATCGGCTGTACACAATGGAGGATGGCTGGGTGGAACGCTTCGGGCCCGACATTCTCATCTCGTTCAAGCGAGTCCTGGTTCGCGAGCGACTCGTTCAGGAATTGAAGGAGTGGGCAAATGATATCCCTTTCACGTTTGGACGCATTTTCGCCCGATTCGCTCCTCGAAAAAGTGAACAACGCGAGCCGCCGCGTCTAATATGTGGGGACCCGGCTGAAAACCTACGGACGATCGCTACGGAGCGACATTTGAAATTTGCGATCGATTTCGGCGCGGGCTTCTCTGTCGGCTTGTTTCCCGATCAGAGGGAAAATCGCAGCTATGTCCGCCACATCGCGCCCAAGCGGCTGTTGAACTGCTTTGCCTACACTTGCTCCTTTTCCGTAAGCGCGGCATATGTCGGAGCGATGACCCTTAACATCGACCTTTCCACGAAATCTCTGGAACGCGGACGCGAGAATTTTTCACTGAACAGCCTTTCCACCATAGGCCAGCGCTTCATCGCCGACGATGTGATGGCGGTGTTACCGCGGTTAGCACGTAAAGGCGAGAAATTTGATGCCATCATCCTCGATCCGCCAACTTTTTCGCGTTCGCCCGGAGGAAAAACGTTTCACGTCGAAAACGATTTCGAAAAGTTGCTCGTTGATTCCCTCGAGGTGGCAGAACGAGACTGCCATGTTCTGATCTCGACTAATTGCTCCACGTTGCGTGAGCATGCGTTGGAAGTCATGGCCCGTTACGGACTCAAGGCGGTGCGCCGCGCCGGCACTTTTCATCGACCGCCTCCGCTGCCTGATTTCCCTCCGGGCGCAGGAGCAAGCTCGATTTGGCTGACATTGCGTTGACAGCTCGATGCGCGCAGGACAGGATCAGAATCCGAATCATTAAACGAAATGGACCGCTCATCTGCTGAAGTTGCTGCTGAATTTCCGGAACGCGGAGTGCATTGGGTAAAAGAACAGGTTGAGGCTGCTCTCAGCGAAACCGAGGATTACGTTCGCGAGAAACCGACACAGTCGCTTCTGTGCGCGTTTGTGGCTGGCTACATCTTGAATCGCCTGCCGCTGGGCCGGATACTGGGCGGTCTCTTTCGTTTACTCATAATAGCATTAAGGCCCGCGATCTTGATTTATGGCGCCGCCAAGCTGTATCAGGCGGCTCAGGAAGAAGAATAATTCATCGGGCGCCCGCCTTTTTGACTCCGGCGTTTGAGACAGCCGCCGCCACAATCATTGCTCCAGGGTGAACCCGATCTTCAGCGTCACCTGCCAATGAGCGACGTTGCCGTCCTCGACGTATCCGCGCGTTTCGGTCACCTCGAACCAGCGCATGTTGCGAACTGTCTTCTTGGCTCGCGCCAGCGCATTGTGCACCGCTGCCTCAAATCCGTTGGGCGAGGAGCCAACCAACTCAACTTTTTTATAAATATGATCAGACATGAGCCATTATTCTCTGAGGAAATGGTCAAACTCAACAAAAAGCCTAGCCTCGGCAGGTATGGCACCTGCGGGGGCCGTGCTGACCTACTCATCACCAAATTTGCTTTACAAACACCTCGTAATTTCGGCAGCCTCGCCGCGTGGGGAAATTGCTGGCGATCTCAGTATCATTCCTGACTGTCCTTTCCTGCCTCCGCGCTCAAGACCAAGAGCGCAAGCTGGTCGATCGCCTGCTTAGGCCGGACATGACCCTGCAAAGCAGCGAACAGAAGAAGAAATTCATCGCTGATGGGACATCAATAAACAAAAAGGCAAGCGTCGGTACGTTTTACGTCGAGAGAAAATCCAATTCGAAAACGTTTTCGGGAACACATGAACTCTCGACGCAGCAATTCAATTCGCGGTCTTTCCACGGCAAGCGCAGCGCATTCGAGAATTCGTCGAATCATCTGCCGGGAAATTCTCGACTTGCTTATCCGACTCAATCGGCCCGCGGCACCCGCGATGCCCCTCAATCCGGCAAAAAGGTCGCCAGCCGCGCCTATGCGGAGAATCGGCCTTTTCTGAATCAGGGTAAAAGCCAGAAGTCGCTGAATCGGCAAAACGCGCCGCTCACGATCGACCAGGTGCGCGAGTTGCTAAACAAAAACAAGTAGCGCGCGAGCCGGGCGCGCTATTGTTGATCATGCAACCGGATGAAGCTCTTGAGTTGTTAAGGCAAGGCGCTACGCAACTCATCAACGAAGAGGAATTGCGCGAAAAACTCGCGCTCGGCCGGCCGCTGCGGGTGAAATTAGGCGTCGACCCAACTACCTCCGACATCCATCTCGGGCACACGATTGTTCTGCGAAAATTGCGGCAGTTTCAAGACCTGGGGCACCAGGCAATTCTAATCATCGGCGATTTCACAGGAATGATCGGTGACCCGAGTGGTCGATCTGTGACTCGGCCGCAATTGACGCACGCTGAAGTGCAGGCGAATGCGGCGACTTACCGCGAGCAGGCTTTCAAGATTCTTGATTCGGCGCGAACAGAAATCGTTCGCAACGGCGACTGGTTTCGAGCCATGTCGTTTGAAGATGTTATTCGACTCAACAGTCGCGTGACGTTGCAGCAAATGTTGCAGCGCGAAGACTTCAAGATCCGGATTGATAATCAGCAATCGATTCGCGCCCACGAAATTCAATACCCAATCATGCAAGGCTGGGATTCGGTGATGGTAAAGGCGGACGTTGAGCTTGGGGGAACGGATCAGCTTTTCAACATCTTAATTGGACGTGATTTCCAAAAAGAGGAAGGCTTGCCGCAGCAGGTCGTTTTTCTGCTCCCGATTCTCGAGGGACTGGATGGCTCCAGAAAAATGAGCAAGAGCCTTGGCAACTTTGTCGCAATTAACGAGCCCGCCTCTGAGATGTTCGGCAAACTGATGAGCATCTCGGACGATTTGATGGTGCGATATTATGAGTTGCTCCTTGGACGCACTCCGCCGGCGGATGCGCATCCGCTCGAAGCTAAGAAGCAACTCGCGTTCGAAATTGTTCAGACCTATCACTCGCCTGCGGCTGCTCAAAAAACGCTCGATGAGTGGAACACTCGCTTTAGCAAGCGCGACTTGGAACATGCCGATCTCCCTGCATTTTCGGCAACTTCAGGGAAGCAAGTGGCAGCCGTCGCGCTCGTTTCGAATGTTTATAGGGAAGCCTTCAACCTGGAAAAATCGCATAGCGAAGTCTCGCGGCTCATTAAACAGGGAAGCGTCGAAATCGACGGCGCGAAAATTCGCGACCCAAAGGCCACAATTACCCTTAAGCCGGGTCAGACTCTTCGCCTCGATAGAAAACACGCGGTGCGTGTGCGCTGATCGATGAGCGGGCACAGCACGACACGAACAGCGCTCCGCGGCTCTTCGGACGTTGGTTGTCAGGCGGTAGCCGTTTGGAATATCGGCACAACGCGCGCGTGTTCCAGGTAGCTGGCAGCGATACCCTCGAAGTGCGCACGAATACTGCGCAGTTCGGCAGTCACAAAACTATCCACGAAATGCAAGCGCCGATCCAGCCAGGCAAACAGCTTATTCTTAATTTCGTAGTGAAATGCCAGCGTAACTTCGGTGCAATTTGGCCGAATTTCAGCGAAATCAACGATCCCCATCAGCGCAATGTTTCCGCCGACGGACTCGAACGCGTACTGGTCAGGTGAGTCGCTGTCGACCGACAGGAGAACTGTGTGGGCTTCAAAGCCCAGCGGGCCTCGGAAGCTGAAATCGACCGTCTTGGACGAAGTCACAGTTGCCCGGGTGACCATCAGGAACTGCCGCCGATATGACTGGATGCTGGCCAGGCGTGCCTTGCACTCCGCCACCGGTTGGCTCATGTGTAGGGTTTTTTGTAAAAGCATAAAATAAGCGTTTTTCGTGGGAAAAGAGAGCAGCGGGGATGCCATTTTAGTTTCCCAGCGTGCTTATGCACGGGATCTCACGAATGTGTTCGTTTTTTTTACAATTCTGTATCGAGTCGACACGCTACTGCTCAACGGTTGAGTCAAGCATAAGTCGCCAGTCAGTAGGCAATTCGGTAAGGTTTTCCCCTAGTCCGCAAAGCAAAGGAACACCGAGAATTTTCCTGAGAATATCGGCATTGGTCAGAGCTGCTATGTCGCCGGGTTCTTGAGCGTTATTCAATACAATTCCGACGCAGTGGAGCCCGCGTGCCATGACACTTTGCACAGTGAGGACCGCGTGA
>JBKPLM010000157.1:0-8623 GCA_046731655.1 Verrucomicrobiota bacterium
CTGTTTTGGCCGCTCCCAAAATTGCCTCGACAGCCCGCTGTGCGCGGTCGTCGGCAACAACCATCTCGAATTTAATTTTCGGAAGGAAATCAACGGTGTACTCCGTGCCGCGATAAATTTCGCTGTGGCCCTTCTGTCGCCCAAATCCTTTTACCTCGCTAAGAGACATTCCTTCTACGCCTGCCGCAATCAGGGCTTCCTTCACCGGCTCTGCCTTAAAAGGCTTGATGACTGCCTCGATCTTTTTCACCGCGCCAAAACTAGAACTGGCGTACCAAATGGCAAGCGGAGGTCGACACAGCATTTGACGAAACCGCTGCGGTGAGATGATGGCGGAATTGAAATCCCGGTTGCGCCGGTTCGCCTCGCAGCGCATAACTTCAGCCGATGAAGTTCGTTTTTTGTCTTTTCGCGATCTCCGCGATCGCAATGTTCTCGCTGGCACAGGAGAACACCACGCCACCGCAGGAGAAAACAACTCCGCCGCCTAGAGTTTATCCTGTCGCGTTGCCGAATTATGACGAGGAAACCGCGACGCGACTGCAAATTTTTTTGGACAACAGTGATTTCGGACCTGGGAAAATTGACGGAAGAATGGGCGAATTTTTCCGCAAAGCGCTCATCTCATATAAGCATGCGCACGCCATGCCAAAGACTGGCGCTGTCGATCAATGGATGCTCGATCAAGTGCCCGTGCCCTACACGACTTACACGATCAGGGATGAAGATCTGAAGTTGATCGGCAACGTGCCGGGCAGCCGTTCAGAGCAGGCGCAATTAAAATGGCTGCCTTATACGTCCTTTCTCGAGCTCGTCGCCGAGCGTTATCATTCCGCTGAGTCGTTCATTCAGAAACTTAATCCCGGAAAGAACTGGGAACATCTTCAGCCGGGCGAAACTTTAAAGGTGCCGAATGTATTGCCCTTTGAGATTGAGAAACTCACGGAGGGGAAAGTCCCTGAAAATCCGGCATTCGCTTCTCGCAAGGTTTTTGTCGATACACACGAGCATCTTCTCGAAGTCTTCGACCAGGACCAGCTCGTCTGTGTTTTTCCGATTACGCCTGGGTCGAAAACACTGCCGGCGCCGGTGGGCACATGGAAAATTCTAGGCGCGAATATCTGGCCGTGGTTTCGCTACGATGAAGGCATGCTCAATTACGGTGTCCGCACCGAAAACTACTACAATCTTCCGCCAGGTCCGAACAATCTGGTCGGCGTTCTCTGGATGGGCTTGAACAAGCCTGGCATCGGCATCCATGGCACGAACAATCCCGAGACAATTGGCCGTGCTGCCAGTCATGGCTGCATTCGGCTGGCGAACTGGGACGCTGCGCGCGTGAAAGACCTGGTCAGCGTCGGAAATACTGTCCTTATTTTCTGATACTCCCGCTTGTCATCCCGAACGGATGTGAGGGACGTCGCTATCGGAGCTTAGGACGCCCATGCTCCGATGCGTGAACGACGAGTCTCTGTGAGATCCCTCGCGAGCGCTCGGGATGACCCCTCAGCATGTGCATCACGGCAATTATTTCCAGGTACGGACCGATGCTTGCGCTCTGGCGCGCTCAGCGAGCGCGCCCTACCAAATTTCTCGAAAAAGTTCACGCGGAATCGCGCCGTCGAACGTCTAGGCTTTAGATCGACCCAATGGATGCCAGTGAACGCGAACAATATCAGGCGGCCATTCACGGCGGTCGCGAGGCATTTGAGATGATCATTCGCACGTATAGCCGGACGCTCTTCGCCATCGCTTACGGCATTTTGCAAAATCGCGAGGAAGCAGAAGACGTGGTGCAAGACTCACTGGTTAAAGCGTGGAAAACGCGTTGGCGCGTGCGCGACCCCGAAAAATTTCCTGCGTGGCTGGCAACGATCACGCGACACAGGGCTCACGATACTTTTCGCAGACGGCGGACTGTTCCGCTCTCGGAGCAGTTGGCCGAACCGGTCGATCCCGTGCCGGCGGATGCGGCTGCCTTAGATCAACAATTAAATTCCGCGCTCGCGGCGTTGCCGGAACTCCATCGAACGGCGCTCACACTGCGTTACTTCGAAGAGATGGATTATCGCACCATCGAAAACACCCTGGGTCTGAGCAATGGCGCGCTGCGTGGAATACTCGGCCGCGCTCTCGCTCTGATGCGCAAACAACTTCGGCCGGCTCTCGCTTCGAGGGACTAAACATTATGGCAACGATCCACGACGAAATCGACGCTTGGCTGACCGCCGATCTGCACGGCGAGCTTTCCGACAGCGAACAGAGCGCGCTTCACGCGCATCTGCTCGATTGCACGGCGTGCCGAAAAACACATCAGGAAATCAAAACTATGAACAAGATTCTGGAAGAAACTTTGGCTCAGGAAAAACCGGATCCGGCTTTCGAGCAGCGCATGCTGGCGGGCTTTCGCGATCGCGCGCCGCAGCGAGCCGGATTGGTAAAACTGCTCGTCGATCTAGTACGTTTGCGCGCCGTTCAGATTACAGCAGTCGCCGCCGTTTTGCTCGGCCTTGTGCAGATCGGACGAATGATTACAGGCGAACCTGCAACTGCCCCGCGCGAGCGTGAACGATATGTCGAGGAACAGTTTGCCGCGCAAACCCATCCGTCACAGTTTCCAGCATCGCGAGCAGCTCAATCCGGTGCTTTAGCCAAATCAGACGAAGTCGCCGCTGGTCGACCACGTGATTTGGCACTTAAGGAACCTCCGCCACCGGTTCCAGCTCAGTCGAAGGACGAAGGACGAGGCCGCGCTGAAGTGGAACGAACGATCGTTACCGGGTCGAATATTCCGGCTGCTGCAGAAGAAGCCGCACAAGCTCAAGTCCACGAGCCTGTTCCAGCGCTAGCCAATCGCAAACTAATTCGCAACGCGACCGTCGAACTGGAGATCGTCAGCTTTGATGCTGCTCTCCCGAAGATCACTGCATTTGCGAGCGAAGAACACGGTTACGTCGCCACCACGGATTCCGAGAAACAGGCAAATGGAAAGCTGCGTGGTGAGGTCGTCGTGAAGATCCTACCGGAAAACCTCGATCGTTTTCTGCAAAAGATTCGAAGCTTTGGCGAATTGAAGAACCAGACACTCGGCACTGAAGACGTGACCAAGGCGTACTTCGATACCGATGCGCGCCTGAAAAACGCACACGTCATGGAGCAACGTCTGATCGACATCTTGAAAACGAAGACCGGCAAAGTTTCCGATTTGCTCCAGGTCGAGAAGGAACTTGGTCGCGTGCGCGAAGAGATCGAGAAAATGCAGGGCGAGCTAAAATATTGGGATTCGCAGGTGCAATTCGCCACGGTGACAATTTCGCTCGCCGAAAAGGACATGGAGGAACCGGCGGCGTTTCTGCTTAAGGAACGCGCCCAGCTCGCCCTCTACGCACCCGATGTAGAGAAGATTTACAACGAGATCAAGAGCCTCGCCTCGCCAAAGGTGCAGATTACAAACGCACAACTAAACCACGATTATTCCGGACGTGTTTCAGCGCAGGTGAGCATGTTGATCGCTCCGGAAGAAAGCGATGGTGTAATCGGCCGTGTCAAAGCTTTCGGCCGTGTGGAAAATTTCCAAACGCAGGTCCAACGCATCGCGCAAGGTGGCACTGGCATATCGGAAAATGCCAGGACCAAACGCGACAAGGTGGAACTAAACATCGCCATTTCTCGCGAGGAACAGGAGCTAGCTTTCCAGCAAACAAACCTGCGCATTCGTACGTCGTCAGTGAACGAAAAGGCAAAGGAGCTTCGCGCTTTGGCAGAGAAGCAAGGGGGGCGTATTCGCAGCTCGGCTTTTAGCAGTGATCCAAACGGACGCGAAGCAGCCAGCGTCTCGTTGCGCGTGCCGGTGAAAAATTACCCGGCGCTCATGCAATCGCTCGACTCGTTAGGCAAAGTCGAAAACGTAAGCGTGCAACGTCGGGACCGCACGGACGCGCAGATCGATGAAGCAAACGCACCAGCGGACGTTTCGATCCAGGTTTACACCCAGGGTAATATCGTTACCGAGGAGAGCGGCTTGCTTGCTACATTGCGGCGCACACTGGCCCAAAGCGCGGACGCAATCATGTGGAGCTTGCGCATGATTGGTGTGGCAGTCGCGTTTCTCGCCCCGTGGATGATCGCGATCGTTTTGCTGGTTTGGGTGGCGAGGCGCGTGATTAGAGCTCGTCAATCCAGATCCTGACGAGTGCTCACTCTTCTTGTCATCCTGAGCCGCGAAGACGGCGAAGGACCTCACAATCGGAGTGCATGCGCTCTCGCTAGGTTGTGTAATCAATCTGCTTGCGCGAGGTCCCTCGCTCTGCTCGGGATGACGCACTACAACGGAATCATTCTTGCCCGCCAGCGAAACGAGTCATAGGTTACTTATATTTCTCAAAAGGTTGCCGATGAAATCGCAAGGCGGTATCAGCTATAGCAATGCGGCAGTCGCTGCTTGCCCGAAACATTTACTCCAATTCGCAGTCGACCAGCGATACGACGATTACACATCGGTTGATCACGCAGTCTGGCGATTCATCATGCGCCAGAACATTTTTTTCCTGAAAGAATACGCGCACAAAGTTTATTTCCAGGGCCTTCTCAACACGGGCATCTCATTCGAGCGCATCCCTCGCATCGAAGAAATGAACGACATCCTGGCGAAGATCGAGTGGGGCGCGGTGGCAGTGGACGGTTTCATTCCACCGGCGGCGTTCATGGAATTTCAAGCCTACAAGGTGCTGGTGATCGCCTGCGACATGCGCCAGATCCATCACATCGAATACACGCCGGCGCCGGACATCGTGCACGAGGCCGCTGGTCACGCGCCGATCATTGTCGATCGCGAGTACTCAAATTATTTGCAGCGCTTTGGCGAAGTGGGCGCGAAAGCAATGTCGTCCAAAAAAGATTTCGAGCTGTATCAGGCGATCCGACACCTATCGATCTTAAAGGAGCGACCGAATGCGGACGCGAAAGAAGTCGAGGAAGCAACCAAGCTGGTCGAACATCGGCAGAAAAATCTCGGCGAGCCTTCTGAAATGGCGCTGCTCTCCCGTTTGCATTGGTGGACGGTCGAATACGGGCTCATCGGTACGCTTGAGAATCCAAAAATTTACGGCGCAGGTTTACTTTCATCGATCGGTGAATCGGTGTCATGCCTGGAGCCTGAGGTAAAGAAGATCCCCTACTCCATCGACGCAGAGAATTACGCGTTCGATATCACCACGAAACAACCCCAACTCTTCGTTTGCCGTGATTTTCAGCATCTCAAAGAGGTGCTCGAACAATTCGCGAGCAAGATGGCTTATCAAGTCGGCGGGCTGGAAGGCATCCAAAAGGCCATCGAATGTAATAACACCGGGACCTGCGAATATTCGTCCGGTCTACAGGTCAGCGGAGTTTTCACCGAGGTCATCACGGGCGAAAACAATTCCCCGATTTATCTGCGGACGACTGGCAAAACCGCTCTCGCATTCAAGAGCAAAGAACTCCAAGGCCACGGAATCGACTATCACAAAGACGGTTTCGGCTCGCCCGTCGGCAAATGGAAACAAACATCAACGGTTCCGGAACTGCTTACCAACGATCAATTACACGCGCTTGGAATTGTTGAAGGCAAAAAAGCGAAGATCGAGTTCGTCAGCGGCATCGTTGTCTCAGGGAGAGTTGAGAAGATCCTGCGTCGCGACGGGAGCTTGTTGCTGATCACCTTCGTAAACTGCAGTGTGAAGTACCACGACCGTGTCCTGTTCGAGCCCGACTGGGGCTTTTACGACATGGCAGTTGGCGAACGAATTAGTTCGGTCTTTAACGGCGCCGCAGATAAAGACGCCTACAATCAGGTGGCATTGGTTCCAAAAGAACGGACCATCAAAGTTCCCTCGGACGCGAAACGCAGGCGCCTTGAGAATCTTTACGCGCAGGTACGCAAGATTCGTGAGAGCAAAGCCGGTTATGAACGGCTTGGCGAAATTTGGGAGACACAGCAAGCCGAACACCCGGAAGACTGGCTGTTGTCGATGGAAATTTTCGAAATTCTCGACACGACCGATCAGCAGCCGGAATTGAAAACCAGAATCGAGAAGTTCCTGAACGAACAGAAAACCAAGACCAAGGACCTCTCGACGCTAATCAGTTGGGGATTCCGCCTCGTCGAGTATCACAAGAAGCCGGAGTATCAGGCGACGCTGCACGCTTCGTCAAAGTAACGGGTACCGGCTTCGAAAAGATATTGGCGTCTTTTTACAAAAGCGGCACAGCAATGCCGCACTCCAGAACGTGGCCGTAAACGCAAGCGTATATTTGCCGCTTGCGTTTTGGACTGCGGCGGTGCTCCGCCGCTTTTCACTTTCGATCGTCGACGGCCGGCAGCGGATTCCCCTTCGGTTTCACGACCACGCTCGATCCATAGGTGCCCGATAGCTGCCCATTTCGCGCAAAGTCACGCATCATGGTGAAATAGCCCGGCGCGTATCGGGTCGAGACGCGTTCGCCGTCTGGAGTGACTTCGTACTCGGTCATCCCGTGCTCGGCATGAGGAAATAGCGCAAGGGTAATTGGCTTCCCTTCCGCGATTAGCACGTTGATACGGCGACCCGTCTCAGCGCTCGGCGCTTCGAGGTCGTCTTCCCCAAGGATCCACAATTGCGGCGTTTCGACGGCACGAAGCGTAGGCATCGGGTCATAGCGGAATGGCGTGCCGGGGAGAGAATCCTTAAACTTCTCGCGCGCTTCGGCCGCTGTGTACGGCAAAATAATATGCGTGTAATTGCCATGGAGGTCTTTGTACCAAGGCTCATTACGGTACTTGGCCCTCACAGCATCGAAACGCTCGAAGCCTTTAGTGAAGCCGCTCTCGAATACAGCTTCGGCGGCGGATGCTACTTCCAGCGCTTTGGAAATTTCTTCCTGGGTATGTCCTTTGAGGCGCATCTCAAGCGCAACCTCCTCCTGATCTTCATCAATGATGGACACGGCCAACCCGAAGCTGACGATAACGAAATCCACGGGCGCGCGTGTTGCGGCGAGCGGCGCAACCCATCCGCCCTGACTGCCACCCTGATATCCAATCCTGGCGCAGCGCGTGCCAGCGATTCGCCTGGCTTCCCGCATGGCAGCGACAGCGTCATCCGCGAGCGTATCGAAATCTTGCGTATATTTGCCGGCCGATCCGCCGGTTCCCCGTTTGTCATAGACGAAAGCGCCGACATTCTCGGCCGGTAACAGTCGTTGGAGTGCGTACGAGTCGCGGGCGGACTCTCGTTCCGCTCCGTGAACGAGAACCACGATCGGAACCTGCTGATTGTCCTTCGGTAGTACCAATCTGCCAGCGAGCTTAAGTCCGTCACGACCTTCAAATACCGTGTCAGTCACATCGAACGGGATGCGGCGAGCTTTCTTTCCGTCGAATTGGATTTCACCCGTCGCGCAACGAGGGAAAGACGCTGTGTGTCCATCGGGGCGATCTGTCCATCCCAGTGTGCTTGTCCACGAGCCGTCCTGCTTCTTATGCAAAACACCGGTTGTGCCGTCGAATTTGCGCCAGCGGAGAGTTTCGCCTTCGGATCGTGCGATATCAACAAACTTTCCATTCGAAAACCGATACGTACCTATTTCGCAATGCTGGACGGCGCCCGGTTCCAAATGGGCTGCAAGAGGACCGCCGATACAGGCAGCTGACAAGGTGCAGAAGACTAATCCGAGCGATAATGGGTCAATCCTGCGACGCATCTCTGTTTGTGATGCGATCCGTTATTGTTTTGGATTCAAAAATGTTCTCCGACTTTGCAGAGTTTTCGCCGATTTGTCCTTGCGTTTGCCCTGTCGACCGAAGTCGCCTGCCGAGCCGGAGCTTTACGCGAAGGTCTGGAGACGTCGCTCGAACGTTCCAGAGATTTGATTCGCTCACTTCCCGTTCGCTCAACCTCCGGTCTTCCCGTCGATGTCGCGGTGTCCCCAGCCGCTCCATTCTCGACTTCGCTCGGAATGACAAACTACGCGTCAGACCGTTTCGTCCTTGAAGTGACGTTTCCCCTTTAGCGCCTTTGTGTATTCGTCTTTGCTCAGGATGTTTTCGTCCAGCTGCATGTCCGTTCGAAGAAAATTTTGGAACCACATTTCAATACGTTGTCGGTCGCGCAGGACCTCCTCGGTGATGTAATTAACGTCAATGTTGATGCAGATCGCGCCGACGATTCCAAATTCCTTTCGTTTGATTGGGATCGTTGTGCATTTGAATTTTCGCGCCCCGATGTTTAGCTCGTAATTTAATTTGTCTTCGTTCAGGAGCTGCCGGCGTTTGAGATCAATCAGCAGATTTGTCGTGCCGTCGCGCAAATGCCGGCCGGTAACATTGTTTTCGAGTGTGATGAGCGAGTGCGCCGGGTCCGCCAGGTTGTGTAGCAAGATCTCGATGCCGGTGTTTGGAAACGATTTTCCGATTAGCCGCACAATCCGCTCGTAGTTTTCAAGGAACTCCTGCGTGTCATCAGCAATCGTTTTGCCCTGATATTTCTCGAATAGCTGCGCGTAGACCTTTTGCTCGGCGGGCTCGAGCTGGGCGCGCACGTTGTTTTGCTCACCGATGAAGATGAGCTGTCGCGCAGCGGTATAATCTTCGTTCTTGAGGAAGTAA
>JBKPLM010000158.1:0-3448 GCA_046731655.1 Verrucomicrobiota bacterium
CGATGATGAAATCTTTGCGCAAAAGCGGCAGCTTCGTACCGGATCGCGCCGCGTGAAGGTCGACGATCGAACCATCAAAATATTCTTCATCGGTTAGGATAGAGATCGCGCAAGCACCACCGTGTTCATAGCAGCGAACAATCTCACTGACCGTTAAATCATCGCGAATAACCCCAGCGGAAGGCGATCGGCGTTTAAACTCCGCGATGATTTTTGGGCGCTGTGATTCCGACTCCATTACTCGTAGCAACCGATGCGGTTCAGCGTTCATTCGAATCTCCAATGCGCGCTCGCGAAAATCTCGTGAAGAAGGATCTGCTCGAAGCTGCGCCACGGCCTTTCGTTTTCGATTCAGGATTTGGGAGAAAATGTTTTTGATCATGGGCTTCGATTTGTCTCCCTGACCAGTGCATTCAGCTTTGATGCCGCTCTTCCGCTATCGATGCTTTCACGAGCGAGGCTAGCCGCATGAGGGAGATCCTGGGCAAAGCCTGCGAGATGGAGCGCGGCAGCGGCATTAATGATGACGAGATCGCGCGCGGCAGCCAATGGGTGCGTCTTCACGCCTTGCAAAATTGCGCGGATCAGTTGTGCATTTTCCTGCGGTCCGTGCCCACGAAATCCGTCGAAGCGTCGACGTTCCAATCCAAAGTCTTCAGGCGAGAGCATAAATGTTTCCACGTCCCCAGTGGACGAACAGGCGGCGACATGTGTTTTGTCCGCGATTGTTATTTCATCCAAGCCATCTGCGCCATGCACCACCCATGCTTTCTCAACACCGAGGCTAGCAAGGGCTGATGCAACGCGTTCAAGTAGTGACAGCTTCCAAACGCCGACGATCTGAAAGGGGGCCTGCGCCGGATTCGTTAGGGGACCGAGCAAGTTAAATATAGTATGCACTCCCAGCTCACGGCGCACATGCGCGACCCGGGCCGTCGCAGCATGAAAGAGTGGCGCAAAGATGAAACAGATTTCATGCTCGTTCAGGCAGCGTTCTACGACTGCGGGTGAAGCGGTTGTGTTGACGCCTAGCGCCTGGAGCACATCGGCGCTGCCGCAACGGGACGTCGCCGCCCGTGAGCCATGTTTCGCCACGGGCAGGCCGGCGCCTGCAATCACAAGAGCCGCTGCCGTTGAAATGTTAAAAGTTTTTGCAGCGCTTGACCCAGTGCCCGCTGTGTCGACGAAACGCACGTAACGCGATCGCAATGGCAGCGCATGATTCCGCATCGCCTCGGCGATTCCGGCGAGCTCATCGGAGGTTTCGCCCTTCAAGGCAAGGCTGGTAAGCGCCGCCGCTATCTGTGCGTCTGTAGCGATAGGATTAAGCAGACAGCTCAAAAAATTTCCGGCCTCCGCGCGGCTGAGATTCTCGCCGTGCATAAGACGCAGCGTTAGTTCGCGTAGTGCGAAATCACCGATCTCGCTTGCATTGCATCCGCGTCTGCCGGTTCGCGGTGGCCTGATCTGTGTGGCCATTGAGAGCGCCTTGGCCATTGCGCGCGCTTTATTAACTGTCTCCTCGTATTCCGAATGTGGATTTGAGTCGGCGACGATACCTGCGCCCGCTTGAAAATATGCCCTTCCATTTTTCAAAACCGCGCAGCGCAGCGCGATGCAGGAATCAACATTGCCATCGAATCCAAAATAGCCGATCGCGCCTGCGTAACAGCCGCGTCTTGTCGCCTCCAGTTCGCTGATGATTTGCATGGCGCGGATCTTCGGGGCGCCAGAGACCGTCCCCGCGGGAAATGTTGCTTTGACCAGGTCGAAACCGGTGCAGCCCGTACGCAGACGACCCGTAACGTTTGAAACGATGTGCATGACGTGGCTATAGCGCTCAATCTCCATCAACTCGGTCACGCGCACCGTGCCGAAGTCTGAAACCCGGCCGACATCGTTACGCGCGAGATCGACGAGCATGATGTGCTCGGCGCGCTCCTTGGGATCGGCGAGGAGTTCAGCAGCATTCCTTTCATCCTGCGCAGCAGTGCTGCCGCGTGGCCGGGTGCCAGCGAGCGGACGAATCTCCACTATGTCGCCAGTCAACCGCACATGCATCTCCGGCGAGCTCCCAACAAGGGCGAAATCATCACCGAATTTGAGGCAAAACATGTACGGCGATGGGTTGATGAAACGGAGGCATCGATAAAAATCGAGCGGGTCGCCGCCGAAATCGGATTCAAATCTCTGCGACAAGACAACCTGGAAGATATCACCTGCGCGGATGTATTCCTTGGCTCGTTCCACTGCGTGCTTGAACTCGTCCGGATGAAAATTGCTGTGGTAGGGACATCGGTCGGCGATATCCGGACCGCGCGGCGCGCCGTCCCTACCAACAGTCTGCGTTTCGGGATTTGCAGGGGGAACAAGCGGAAGTTCAGCAGATTTCGCAAGTTTGTGCGCGATGACGTCGATCGATTCAACCGCTCGCGCATAGACGTCTTTGAGCGAGCCATCTTCAAGGAAGGCGTTCGCGACGATCTTCAGTGTACGCAGCCGATGGTCGAAGATGAGAAGTCTGTTTGTGACCATGAAGACCATCTCGGGCAACTGCAGTTCATCGCGCTCCGCTATGGGAACTTTGGGTTCAAAGAAATGGATCGCTTCATAGCCGAGGAAACCAACAGCGCCGCCGCTGAAACGGGGCAGTTCCGGACGCGAGACAAACTGGTAGCGTGCCATCAACTTGCGGGCCTCATTTAATGGGTCACCTGTTATTTCGGCCTGCCGCTCGACTCCCAATTCGACGACTTGCAGCTCGCGTCCGTAGCTTTTGATCACGATCCGCGGATCGATGCCGACAAAGGAGAAGCGTCCCGACACGTCGTTTTTCTCAGTCGATTCAAAGAGGAAGCTGTAGCCGGCCTGAGGCGGGTCCAACTTCTTGAATGCTGAACCGGGCGTTTCGTTATCGGCGATAAACTCTGCGAAGATCGGGACAACGTTGCCGTGTTTCCCTAGCTCTATGAATTCGCCAAGAGTCGGAGTAATTTCTGCTTTCATTCAGTTCTTGGTGCGAGCGCGAGGAAATGCGCGAGAATTTTCTTACCGTCGCGTGTGAGAACCGATTCCGGATGAAATTGCACGCCCCACACAGGAAATTCGCGATGACGCAATGCCATGATCTCGCCGTCCTCGCTTTCCGCAATGATCTCGAGGCACCCAGGCAAGGAACTCCGCTCAACGACCAGCGAGTGGTATCGACCGGCTTCAAATGGATTGGGCAAATCGGCAAGCAGTCCGTTCCCGTTGTGTTTGATCGCGGATGACTTCCCATGCATAAGACGGGAAGCAGGCACGACTTTTCCACCGTACGCTTCGGCGACGCATTGATGTCCAAGACAAACGCCGAGAATTGGAACCTTCGCCCCAAAGCACAGGACGAGGTCTTTGCTAATTCCCGCTTCGCGCGGCGTGCACGGCCCTGGCGAAATACAAATCTGCT
>JBKPLM010000159.1:0-7856 GCA_046731655.1 Verrucomicrobiota bacterium
GTCCAAGGCTCAGCCCCCGCGGTGATTCTGCTCCAAGGCAAAACCAAAACGACCATCGACAAGACGATGGACGGAAAGAAGCTGCCTGTCGGCAATTACATCATGAGCGTGGTCAGCGAAGGCAAAACTGCCAGCGTCCTCTTCACCATCAAGTAGGGTTGGGCCGCGCGAAACGATTCCATTTTTTCGCAATCTATCCGATTGTCACCAGAGCGAAAGCATGCCCGGTTCTGCGCATAATCGGGTGCCATGGTGAGCGGGCATTTGCCATCTAATGAGAATTACGCCCGTTCACGCAGATATTTGGGACCTTCGCCCTTTAGTTTCCGTAGAATCTCATAGAGGTCAGCATGGCAAAGCGTGGGCGTCCCCGAATACGCTCGCCCGAATACTGGCGCGCGTACTACACACGGAAGCAGCGCGAATGGCGCGCTGCCCATTATTGGCACGCGTATTACACACGGAAAAAACGCGAACAGCGTGTTGGCCATCGGCTCACCCGAAGACGGCGAAAACCAAAGGTAGCTGCGCAAACCGTGCGCACATAAGAGCTCCTGTCCGCGCAGAGATGGCTTCATGGGATACCCTCGGTTACTCCAAGATTTGGCAGTCCAGAACCGCCGCAGTCAGCGACGACGGCTACAGTTTTCGATACCGCCACATTAATTTCAAAAAGCGAATCGCATCGCGCAGTGGACGAATCTTGCTCACCTGATCCGTGTAAATAGTTGTGATCGGCACTGATTCAATCCGGTAGCCTTTGCGGCTGGCGATGATGAGCACCTCCGTCTCATAATCGAATCGGTCTCCGCCGCCAAGCAACTGTGGAATCAACTGGCGATGTAACATGCGGAAACCGCACTGCGTATCGGGAATTTCTTGTCCGCAAACACGGCTAATCTGCCTGCTCATGTAACGATTCACCACGCGCCGGATAAATGGCATTCCTGCGAGATTGTTCATGCGGTTGCCGATGAAAAACGTCGGCTGTGTCGCGCCTGCTGCTGTAAGGAACCGGTCAATTTCTTCGGGAAGATGCTGACCGTCGGAATCCAGAAGATTCACCCACATGACTTCTCGATCCATCCAGTACTCCAGTCCTGTCTTGATCGCTTCGCCTTTGCCGCGGTTTTGATCGTGAATAATGACTTGAGCACCGGCGTCGCGCGCGCATTGCGCCGTCTGATCGCTCGAACCGTCATCCACAACAAGGACGTGATCGAGTCGCTCGCGGGTTCGGCGAACGATGTCGCCGATATGTTTCTCATCCTGATACGCGGGAATGACTGCGGCGGTTTGTGAGCGAATCTGAGCGAGCGGATCGCGCTCGATCCTTGTCATCGCCGAATGACCGGATGAAAGTCGGCCGCGTGATAAGAGCTGCGAACCAGCGGACCGGAGGCGACGTACAGAAAACCTTTTCTGCGTGCGATGTCGCCATAGTAATTGAACTGCTCTGGCGTGATGTATTCGACCACGGGCAAATGTTTCGGAGTCGGGCGCAAATACTGGCCCATAGTGAGTACTTCACAGCCAACCTCGCGCAAATCGTCCATGGTCTGAAACAGTTCGTTCTCCTTCTCGCCAAGGCCAAGCATGACACCGCTCTTGGTCACGATTTCTGGCGAAAGTTCCTTTGCGTGGCGTAAAACTTCCAGCGAGGTGCGATACTTTGCACGTGATCGCACCAGCGGTGTGAGGCGTTCTACCGTTTCCATATTGTGATTGTAAATATCAGGCCCGGCATTGAGCACGATCTGGATGCACCAATCCTGCGCGTGAAAGTCCGGAACCAGCACTTCCACAATCACGGAGGGGTCCATCGCTCGGATCGCTGCAATCGAGCGTGCGAAATGATCGGCGCCGCCATCCTTGAGATCGTCGCGCGCGACTCCGGTGATCACGACATGTTTTAATTTCATTCGGCGCACCGCCTCGGCTACACGCTGCGGTTCGTCTTCTTCCAGCGCAAAAGGTTTAGCGGTTGTCACGGCGCAAAACCCACACGCGCGCGTGCAACGGCCGCCAGCGATCATAAAAGTCGCGGTGCCCTGGCTCCAGCACTCCCAGCGGTTTGGACATTGGGCGCTCTCGCAAACCGTGTGCAATCGCAGATCAGAAATGAGCGCCTTGGTTGAAAAGAAAACTGGATTGGATGGCAACCGCACTTTGATCCAGGCCGGCTTCTGCGCCTGGTGTAATGCCGGATCCATCTTTGCGCAGGACATGACAGAAAGTTTTAAGTGTTAAGTCTTAAGTGTTAAGCGCTTGCTCACTCTTTAAATCTGGCCTTAAAACTTCAAACTTAAAGCTCAAAACTTCGGCTTACAGCTTAGTTCTTCCAGAAAGCGCGGCAGAAAGCGTTAGCTCATCCGCGGATTCAAGGCCGCCGCCGGCCGGAATGCCGCGAGCAATGCGCGTGAGATTGACCGGTTTGTTCTTCAAAAGATCGACAATGTAATTTGTAGTGGACTCGCCTTCGACATCAGCAGGCAGCGCGAAAATGATTTCGACGATCTTTTCCTGATCAACGCGTTCCAGTAATTCTCCAATGCGCAAATCGTCGGGACCAATATGATCGAGTGGAGAAATCTTTCCTCCAAGAGAATGGTATCGTCCCCGAAAGGCATTGGTTTTTTCCAGAGGAAGAATGTCTGTAGGTTGCTCAACAACGCAGAGTAGTTCTGTCGAGCGCGAGGAATCGGTGCAGATCTCGCATATTTCGCCAGCAGAAAAAAATCCGCACATCTTGCAGGAACGAATCGCCTGGCGGGTTTCCGCAATAGCGCGCGAGATTTGCTCCGGCTGCTCGTTCCGTGCGCGCACCATCCAGAGCGCAATCCGCTCCGCCGAGCGAGGACCCACTCCCGGCATTTGTCGTAGTTGCGCAATCAAATTCCGGATTGCGGCCGGATATTCCGTCCTTCTCAAAGCGCACTCAGCTTTCTTCCAACGACGATTCCGTCAGCTGCAAAACAAGCGGCTCCAGCCGGCGCAAATAGAATTGCAAGGCAGGATCGTCTTCCTCCTCGGGTCCCCGTGCTTTCTGGAATTCAGAATAAGCTTCCGCCCAACGTTTTTCCCGATATAGAACCACGCCGCTCCAGAAAGAATCTCTACGCGCGACATGCTCCGGTTTGGCTTCCGAGGCAAGCCAGAGTGGCTCGTAGATTTCAAGTCGATCGTGCGAATTGGTTCCGCTCACAAAATCAATTGGCCGCGCGACGATTATCTCGCTCACGTTATCGAAAGTCGGCGTATCAATCAGGATCTTCGATCCATACCGGTGATTCAGAGCACAGAATCTGCGCGCGAGTTCAATTGGTTCGCCGCTCGCCAGGAGCGTAGGATGTACGCTGTCCCTTAGCGCGCCGGCAATTATCGCGCCCGAGCTGATGCCGGCGTGCATTTCCCAGTCGTCAAAAATTTCTTTGTTGTCCTGCCGCCGCTCGCGAAATTTCTTTGTTAAGTCGAGCACGGCACGCGCTGCGTCTTCGGCATGTTGACGATCGGCATTCGGAAATCCAAAAATGGCAACCACCCCTTCCCCATCGGCAGCTTGCAGATAAGCTCCTCTTTCGAGGAGGCCGTCGGCGGTCTCACGAATAAATTTCGCCATTGTTTCAGCGAAACCGACAGGGTCAGATGAATTCGTGAACCCATGCCGGTTGGCAATGTCGCAGACCACGACGCTCGCTTCGTACGCTTGCGCCTGGCCATCGAAAGCCCCGCTTCTGACGCGATGAAATTCTTTTTTTGAGAGGCGATTCGCAAAGAGTGTCCACACCAAATACGAGCGGTCTCTGTGTAAAAAAGCGATCCAGCCCTCCGCGGCGGCCACCGCTAGTACGACTGCAGAAATGCAGGGAACGGGCTGGAAAAAAATCCGGTAAAGAGAGCAAACCCACGAAAGCACAAGAAGTTCAACTAACAAAGAGCCAAACAACAGATAGTTTCGCAACCGTCCCGCAGGCGCGGGGTTTTTCAGGCTCAGCCACACAACACCAACAGCTGTCAGCAAGACAAAAACGTACTGCCATTTTTCGCCCACGATCCTCGTCGCTCCGGCATAATCAGAAACAAGCCGCGCAACGCCAGTCTCAAAGCCAGCCACCGCCTTTGTTGCGTGCAAGACGCCGACAACGATGGCGACGATAACTCCAATTACGAGCGTTGTGACTAACGACCGCTTCATGAACAATCAGGCCTTTTGCGCAGCTGCAGCCGGATAATACGATTTGACCACGAGTTCACTTAAGAATTTGTCAGGCGCATCGACGGCTCCGGCGTTGATAACAAATCTCGCCTGGCCGGTGTTCTTCTTAATGAGGCTCAACCCAAACTGGTAATCTTTAAATAAGTGGGCGCAAAGATCGCTCATGGTCATCCGCTCAGTTTGCGCTCGCTCCACAAGGCGCCGCACCGCAGCTTCATCAAAAACAATTTCCAACCCGTGCTCGCTGCTGAATTTCTCAGCAAATTGACGCGCACCGGCTTCGAGCATTTGCGCTTCGAGCTTGTGTCCCTCGGCCATCAATCGGTCGAGCACACGCCGTGGTTCGCGCACGAGCGCAGCGGTAACGCGCAACTGGCTCAGGCCGGATCCTGCGAAATAGTATTTGTAATCGCGGAATAATTTCTCGAATACCGTCAGCAGTCCACGTGCACCGGTTTTTTCCTTGGCGCCAGCTTCAGCCAGCAGACGCAGCGCTTCGTCTTCGAAACTGATTTCAATACCGTAAGCGCGAAAGGCCCGCTCGTATTGCCGGAGCAAACTCCCCTCGGAATACTTCATGATGTTGAAAAGGTCATCGGCATCCAGGTCTTCACACACCACGCGCACTGGCAATCGACCGATGAATTCCGGTTCGAATCCGTACTCGATAAAATCCTGCGTCGTCACGTGCTGGAACAATTCGTTGTCCATCACCTGAATTGGTTCCGCGCTAAATCCGATCTGACCGTGCCGGACGCGACGCGCCACCTGTTCTTTTAACTTCTCAAATGCGCCGCTGACCACGAAGAGAATGTGACGCGTGTTGATTGTTTCTCGTTTCGCCTTGCCGCGCCGTTGAAATTCGAATGCCGCCTGCAATTGCGCCTGTAAGTCGTTCATGCTGCGGACTGGTACTTCTGTTTCCTCCATTAACTTCAATAATGTAGTCTGCACACCGCGTCCGCTGACGTCCCGACCGATTAAATTTCCGGCCGCCGCGATCTTGTCGATCTCATCGATGTAAATGATTCCGAACTGCGCTAGATTCACGTCTCCATTGGCCTTGTGCACCAGTTCGCGCACCAAGTCTTCCACATCGCCGCCGACGTAACCCGTCTCGCTGAACTTCGTCGCATCCGCTTTCACAAACGGCACTTTGATCAGATCGGCGATGTGTTTGATGAGATAAGTTTTGCCGACCCCAGTCGGCCCGACCAAAATGACGTTTTGCTTGATGTATTCAACCTCCTGCGCACGCGAGGCATCTTCTTTCTCGAGATGCCGCAAGTAATTGGCATGGTTGTAATGATCGCAAACCGCGATCGCCAGAACCTTCTTCGCTTCATCCTGCTTGATCACGAAGCGGTCGAGGTGCGCTTTGATATCCCTCGGTAGAAGATTGAACTCGAATTCCTTGTGATCGGTTTTCTCCGACTTTTCCTCCTCCTCCGCTGTCGCGGGCTCCGGTTCAGCAAAAGTAGCCACTGAGACTCGGTCGCCGAAGTTTTGTTTCATGAACTCCGTGATCTTGGACTTCAGTTCTTCCGGTGAAGGAAATTGCGGCGGTGGTGGGTTTTGCTCCATGTTCGCGATCGAAAGAAAAATTCGCGCCAAAAACCAATTATGGCAATGAGTCGCCTAAAATTCGACTCTCAGGCGCGAGATTCGTTCATCTCCCCTTTGTTTCCTATCCCTACTCTACTCTTGGTTATGCTCTTGCTCTAATAGTAGTTCTGAAAAAGAAAACTAGGAGTATGATCAAGAGCAAGAATAAGATGGGCGCTACGGCGTCTGCGGGTTAGCTGGAAACAGAATGGAAATTTGCCCCTTGTATTCGGGCTTAGCTTTCGCAGCCGCATCCGCAAGTTCCCTCGCCGCTTCGGTTTGACCGGTTTCACTGGCAAAGACGGCGCAACGCCATTGTCGATCAGCTGCGTCACGCGATCCTGGATCAATGAACGATTTGGATACAGCTAGTAATTCCTGCGGCAAAAGCTGCTCCCACTTCACGCGTGCGATGCCGTATGGAAGTCTCATGCTGAGACTTTCATCCGTCGCGCTCGCTATCCCTGTGTATTGAGTGCCGCTTTTGTCGGTGAGCGTACCCGAGAAATGCACGCGATTGAGATCGCCGACCAGCGTGTTCTTCCAATCGAACAAGAGTTGCGCTCTCTTTTCTGCGACTTGCTTTGCAGGCTTAAAGTATGCGCCGATCAGCCTCACGTTTCTGATCGTGTCAGCCGCTTCGCCAAAATGATACAGCGCGATCTGCTCTTTATACTTCGCAAGTGCGCGATTCCACGGACCGCGCTCCAGTAATGATGTTGCTCGCCCTGTCACTTGCGTCCACGAAGGTACAAGGCCCCTCCCGGCGGCGAAGAAAATTGCTGTAGCGAGCAACAACGCCAAGGCCACGCAAGTTAAAAGCCAGTACTTGCGCTGTTCGCGTGGAGCCTGTTTCAAAGCATCAAATCCGCCCGAACGAATCCGGGCCAGCAGCCGACGCCAGCGCCACCGATGCACTGCACTGCCATCAGGTGCGTCCTCCAGCGCGCGCTCGAGCTCGGCCACGAGATCGTCGTATGAGGAAAAACGCTGACTCGGATCAGCGGTAATCATTCGTTGCAAAACACGCGCAGTCGTTGGAGAAATGTCCCGCGCGACAGCTTGCAAATTGAGCGGCCGTTGTTTCAATTCGCGCAACGCAGTGGCGGAATTTGTCTCGCCTTCAATCGGTGGTCTGCCTGCGATCGCGTGAAACAATGTTGCACCCAGACTGTAAATGTCGCTGCGGAAATCCTCTGGCTGATCGCTCAGCCGTTCCGGTGCCACATAATGTGGCGTACCCCAGATTACACGATCGGTCTCCCAACGTTGCGTTGCCGTGCTGGCAAGCCCGAAGTCACCGATTTTTGCTGCATGTTCGTCGACAAACATAATGTTGGCCGGCTTCACATCGCGGTGAATCAGACCCCGGCGGTGCGCGGCACGCAGCCCCTTGGCAACCTGGATACCGGTCTCTAATACTTTCTTTTCCGATAATCGGGGTTGCAACGCCATCAGATCGTCAAGACTTCCGCGCTCGACCAATTCCATAACGACATAAAACTGGCCGTGGTCTGTTCCCGAATCGAATACCTGCACCACGTTCGGATGATTCACAGCGGCAGCAATGCGTGCCTCTTGTTGTAATCGGGCACTATAATCCTCTTCGGCGCCGAGATCTGTTCGCAATACTTTCAGCGCTACGAACCGATCCAGTTGCGTGTCGCGTGCCTTATAAACCGTGCCCATCCCGCCAACACCAAGCGTCTCGACCACGATGAAATGATCGAAGCTCCTCTCCACGCGGACTTTCTTGCCGCAGTTTGGACAGGCGATCCGCGCCAATGGCTCTGCCTCCGTCGTATCGACAGTCGTCCCGCAACCGGGGCACGTTTGGGCGGTGGGCTCACTCGCCATTGGGCAACAATTGTAACATTCAGACCTTACAGAGCAAAACGTAGCATGGGCACCCCGTTGGTGGGCTTGCGGGTGCCTCGCCTCCCGATTCACAAACTGCTATTGTCCGTTCAACTGCTCTCCATGCGAGCCTGAAAACTCGCGGCACGCGTTCATGTATCTATGAGGCAACCTCGCG
>JBKPLM010000160.1:0-5456 GCA_046731655.1 Verrucomicrobiota bacterium
CCCCCACACCACGAATTGAGTGTCGTCGGCAGCGTCAGATGTGTATAAGAGACAGGCTTGGCAAAGGCCTAACGGGGATTACAGGCAACTACGTAATGATTGATCACGGGAAGAATGAGTATTCGCTTTACGCACATTTGCAGCCAGGCAGTGTGCGCATTCATGTCGGCGACGAGGTGAAAGCCGGCGATGCGATTGGCAAACTCGGTTCATCTGGCAATTCGACCGAGCCGCACCTTCACTTTCACGTCTGCGATAAGTCCGATCCGTTGATGTGTGCCGGCATTCCCGTGAATTTCAGCAATGTCACGATCCAATGGGCCGACCTGCCCCGTCCCATCCAAAGCGGAGATGTTGTCATTGCAAAATAGCAAACAGTTCACCGATCAATTCAAAGCCCAGCCAAATTTCCCTTCGACCCGCCCGCTGCAAGCAAGCCAATGATCTTTGCTTGCGATCGTACCGATGACCACCGCCGCGCTGACGTATTATTTCATCGGCAATTTCTTTGGTGGTCACATTTCCTGATTACAGGCGCTAATGCAATCTGAGCGGCTTTTTGTATCCAGCGGCCAAACGACTGTAAACGAGCAGGTTGACGCATCCGTAGGACGCCTCCTTTGTAATCTCTTTTCGTTTGGCTCGTTGCGTAAACTTTAAGCTTGCGTATTAAAGATCGCGCCGTATAAAGTCCCGCACTTTAGTTTTTCTCGTCACTCAATTATCACTTTTGTCATTTTATGAACCAACGTTTAATCGCCGAAATTGGCCGCACTCAGCGACTTGAAATTATTAACTCGCTCAAGCGCACCAGGGGGATGTCCGTCAACGAGCTGGTAGAAAGAATGAAGATGAGTTACATGGGCATCAAGCAGCATTGTCTTACTCTTCAGCGCGACGGTTATTTGGATACCTGGCGTCGCCCACAAAAGATGGGCCGCCCGGAGATGGTCTATCGACTGACGCGGCGCAGCCACGATCTTTTTCAGGCCGACAGCCATCAGTTAACTCTCGACCTATTGAAAGCCGCCCAGGAAATCTACGGGACAAACGCGCCGGAGAAGCTTCTGTACAATATTTTTGAAAAGAAAACCGCTGCGCTCAAGGCGAGGGCGAAGGGAGACACAGTCGCCGAACGCGCCAAATGGCTGGCCAACGTGCGCGATGGCGAGGGCTACATGTCCCAGTTTATTAACAATCACCAGGACGGCGGTCCCAGGATTTTCGAATGTCACTCACCGATTCTGAATCTGCTGGATCGTTATCCAATCGTAGGCAGGCTCGAGCAGGACATGTTCGAAGCTGTGTTGCGGACGAAAGTGCGTCGGCAAATGATGCGTAATTCGGGGCTATACGAGTGCGCATTTCATTTCGGGGCGTAGGCGCAGTAGGGCCGGCGCGCTGCCCTGTCCGGACATCGCAGCGCGATGTTTCTACCATTTGATTTGTTCTTTCGCTCTTCGCGAATCTCGGTTGATTGATGGCCCATGGTTCGGGCTTTTCCTTCCGTTGTCATCGAGAATTTGCAGCCGCTAATCGACGGCGGGCGCTATCCGATAAAGCGCATCGTTGGCGAAGATCTGGTTGTGGAAGCGGACATTTTCAAGGATGGGCACGACATCGTGGCGGCGATCTTGAAGTGGCGCGTTCTTGGAAAGCGCGCATGGCGGGAAACGCCGATGAATTTCGTTGATAACGATCGATGGCGCGGTGTCTGCACTTTGTACGATGAGGCCATTCATGAATATATGGTCGAAGCTTGGACGGACACGTTTCGCAGTTGGCAGGCCGAGTTCGCAAAGAAATTTGCAGCCGGCATTTCCGATCTTCGGAGTGAAGCGTTGGAAGGCGCAGCTTTGGTAGAAGGTGCCGCCAAACGCGCGCGGAATCGAGCGGATCGCAAGCGGTTGCTGGAATTTTCCCAGCAAGTTTCGGCCGGAGCAAATTCAGAAGTTCACGCAATCGCCCAATCCGGCGAGCTGGAGGTGCTGATGGCGACTTATCCTGATCGTGCCGCTGCCGCACAATACGATCCTGCTCCCCGCGTTGTTGTCGATCGCCCGGCAGCCTTAATCGGAGCGTGGTACGAATTTTTTCCGCGCTCGGCGGAAGGCGAGGGCGATCGCGGATCGACGTTCCGCGATTGTTTGGCGCGGGTGGACGACGCGAAAGCGATGGGTTTCGACGTCATTTATTTTCCACCAATTCATCCCATCGGCCACACAAACCGCAAAGGACGAAATAACTCGGTCACCTGCGAGGCGGGTGATCCCGGCGTGCCATGGGCGATCGGTGGCGAAACCGGGGGACACAAAGCGGTCGAACCTTCACTCGGGACGCTGGACGATTTTGATTGGCTTCAAAAAGAAGTGCGAAAGCGCGGAATGGAAATTGCCCTCGATTTCGCAATCAATTGTTCGCCCGATCATCCATACGTCAAAGAGCACCCCGATTGGTTCTACAAACGCCCCGACGGCACGATCAAGTACGCAGAGAATCCGCCGAAAAAGTATGAAGATATTTATCCGTTAAACTTCCGCTGCGGAAACTGGCGCGACCTTTGGGCGGAGATGAAGAGCATCGTGTTGTTTTGGGCTGAGCGCGGAGTGCGCATCTTTCGCGTGGACAATCCGCACACCAAACCAGTTGCTTTCTGGGAGTATTTGATCAGAGGCGTGCGCGAGAAATATCCAGACACGATTTTTCTTTCCGAAGCATTCACCAGACCAAAGATGATGAAGGCGCTGGCCAAGGCGGGATTTAACCAGAGCTACACTTATTTCACTTGGCGAAATTCAAAACGCGAGCTCATCGAATATTTTACGGAACTGACCCAAACCGAAATGAGCGAATATTTTCGCCCAAACCTTTGGCCCAACACGCCCGACATCCTGCCGTTCGTGCTTCAGGAGGGCGGACGTCCGGCATTCATGATTCGCGTAGCTCTTGCCGCTACACTTTCGCCTCTTTATGGCATCTACAGCGGATACGAGCTATGCGAGAATCAACCACTGCCTGGTCGCGAGGAGTATCTCGATTCCGAAAAATATCAATACAAGGAGCGCGATTGGAATGCGCCGGGGAATATCAAGAACTGGATCGCGCGATTAAACAAAATCCGAAAGCAGAACCGCGCGCTTCAGCTTTACACGAACTTGCGGTTCCACGACGCCGAGAACGACGCCATTCTGTTTTACAGCAAGGTGACTGCCGCGCGTGACAACATCATTCTCGTCGTTGTGAATCTCGATCCCTACCGCAAACAAAGTTCGTTTGTCTACGTTCCGATTGAGAGTTTCGGGCAGATACAAAGCGACGTGTATCAAGTGCAGGACTTACTGAGTGGCGCGACTTATACCTGGCGCGGCCGCCGCAATTACGTGGAGCTCGATCCTGAAATTCAACCGGCGCACGTTTTTCTGGTGCGCCGCTGAGCGTTGCTTGCTGTGTTTCGCAACTTAAAGGGCCTGCTTGTGCTTGATCTGGCAATGGCGCATTTGCATCGGCTGATCGCTCCGCATATCATTACCAAATTTCTTGCATGAAGATTTGGGCCTTGCTGTTTGCCGCGCTGGCGAGCGCGTCTCCTGTGATAGCACAGGAAGTTACCGCTACACCGCCTCTGGTGCCAGAGCGCTCGCAAACCATTCTGGAGACACTCTTCAAAGCCGGTCCCGTGATGATTCCGCTGCTTTTGCTGTCGATTTTCTTTGTCATGTTGGTCGTGGTTTACTTGATGACGATCCGCCGTGGCGCTGTGGTTTCGAGCGGTTATATGGCAACGGCAGACGCGCTTTTGCGTAAGCGCGATTACCTTGGATTGCTCGCCGTTTCCAATCGGCACGGGGAAGCGATCGCCCGGGTCGTGCAAAAAGTGCTCGATTTCATGACCAAAAATCCGCAAGCGGATCTTCAGCAGGTCCGTGAAATCGCCGAGACGGAGGGAACGCGAGTCGCAGCGAGTTTGAACAATCGCGTCATTTACCTTGCAGATATTGGAATGATTGCGCCGCTGTTGGGCCTGCTTGGTACCGTCTTTGGAATTATCCATTCCTTCGGCGCGCTGGGAGCCGACATCGGCTCGGCGCGTTACGTGGCGCTGTCGCGCGGGATCAGCGAGGCACTGGTCAACACGGCTGCGGGGCTGGCAATCGGCATTCCAGCGATGATGTTCTATGCGTTCTTTCGCGGCAGAGCGCAAAAGTTGATCTCGGAATTAGAAGCTGCTTCGACGCATGTTTTGGCTTTGCTTTCGCTGCAATATGGCAGACCCCAGCGAACTCCTGTGCTGATCGAAGAAGAACTATAAAGGCTCGTTCACTCCAATGAATCTGCGTGGTCACGCGCCTCTGCATCATCCCGGTATTCAACTGGCGCCCCTGGTGGACGTCCTGTTGCTTTTGTTGATTTTTTTCCTGCTGACCTGGAACGCGGCACGAACCGAAAATGAGCTCGATGTTAAGGTGCCAAAAGCATCAGCTGCGAAAGAGAAGGCTGCGCCAATCGGTGACGTTATCGTTAACGTAAAGGCAGACGGTAACGTGGTAGTCAACCGCCGCACTCTGAGCAGTGCCGAATTGAGCGAACTACTGAAAAGCCTGGTTCAATTAAATTCAGAGCAAGCCGTTGTCATCCGCGGCGATGAAACGGGTGAATACAAGAACATCGTCGGCGTGCTGAACATTTGCACTGAGGCAGGGGTAACCAACGTAGCTTTCGCCACAGCAAAATGAAAATGAGGCGCATCGCAGCCAGTCTCCTGGGACTGGCGATGCTGCTCTCGACCGCGAGCATCGCCATGGCTCAATCAGACCCGGAAGTGCGCCGGGCCAGGCCGGTAGATGAGCCGCCAATCCCACGCGCTCTTCCCGTGGAACCGCCTGGTAGACCGCCTCACCCTCCAGCGGATGAATCAGTCGACAGAGTTCTCCGCTCTCTGAAGGAGAACGCGCCAGAGCCACCACAGCATGAAGGCGAGGCGGCAGCTCAGCGTCAGCTCGAATACGCGAACGGCCTTTTCACTCGCAAGCTTTACGATCTGGCAGCTCCTGAATATCAAAAATATCTCGACGATTATCCTGGGCGTGCGGGCCGAGCGAATGCGTACTTCTCGCTGGCGGAGTGCTATCGAAACCTCAATCGCGTGTCGAGTGCCCGCACAAATTTCCAGAAAGTGCTTAACGACTACGCCGACAGCGAATTTGCCGGACCCTCAGCGTACGCGCTTGCCGAGATGGCTTTCACACAAAAGGATTATGCCACAGCGCTTCCGCTCTTTCACCGTTCTGCCGGAAAATCAAAGGAACCAGCGGTAGCTCTTTCCGCGCATTATTTCGAAGCGCGGTGTCTTGAGGCTCTCGGTCGCAAGGAAGAGGCCGCTAATATATACGTCGAGGTTGGAGAGGCCGGGAATCCAAATCCTTATCGGGAGGACGCACGATGGACAGCAGCATCCA
>JBKPLM010000161.1:0-5425 GCA_046731655.1 Verrucomicrobiota bacterium
TCTGGTCCGGCAGAAATTCGAGCGACGGCGCCATTTTTTCCATCGCTCGTGTATACCGCGCACGAGAATTCAATTCGCACATGATTGGGACGATCGGCACATGACGCTGCTTCATCTCCTCAAGCTCACGTTCGAGAAGCGGCAAATCTCTATCTGGCCACCGATCGATCAGATATGCGATCTGATTGCCCGTTCTCGCTCCTGTAGCCGCGCCCCTCTGGGGCGCTTTTTCTTGTGACGCACCCGGTGTTTTCTGCAGAAGTTCGATAAGTGGCGCCACAGTGTGCTCGATTCGGAAATGTTGTTCAATTCGCGCGCGCGCCGCGCGACCATAATGCAATCGCAATTTTGGCTCCTCGATAAGTCGGCTCAGCGCTTCGGCCAACGCCGTCGTGTCCCCGGCCCGGACGAGCAAACCGGTTTCGCCATGGACAACAGACTCTGGAATTCCAGCCAAGCGGGTAGACACCACCGGACGCGCGGCCGCCATCGCCTCGATAATCACGGTTGGGAAAACATCGCTGGCCCCTTGGGCATCTGTCACCGAAGCGAGCACGAAAATATCAGCCGAGCTAAGTTTCTCCAGAACCGCTCCTTGTGACAGTGAGCCGAGCAGGTGAACCCGGTTTGACAGATTCAGCTTTCCAATTCTTGCTTCGAGATCACGGCGTAATAGGCCATCGCCGATGATCTCGCAGGTGAACTCAAGACCTCGGCGCGCGAGCTCCGCGCAAGCATCAATGAGGTACTCAAATCCCTTGAACGCAACCAGTCGGCCGATGCTGATGATACGCGGCACTTGGTTGATCGCCGCTTCTTCGTTCGGCGCCGGAAAACGCTCCAGATCCATCCCGTTGTAAACGCGCTGAATTTTGGCAGCAGAATCCGGACAGCGTTGGCGGAGCAGGTCGCGACTGTAATCCGTTTCGGCCGCAACAAACTCCGCGGCAGCGCAGATTTCTCGTAACAAATCATCGTTGCCGAGGTCCTTCATGAAATCCTGTCCGTGCGCGGTGATGCTGAATGGAATCCCTGAAATCTCTTTCAAGAATATCGCGGTGTGCGCTGCTCGATTCGCGAAGTGAACATGAACATGATCGACGCCGCGGCGCTTGAAATGGTCGGCAAAATAAAGGGCATTGCGCGCGCGCTGTTCTGCCTTGACGCCGGGACCATATTTTCGCTCATGGCGGTCAACCAGGTCGCGCGGCCATTTGCCGTCCGCTTTCGCATTCTTTTCCGAAATCCTTAAGATTTCTTGGGGGGGCGCGTAATGGACTGGCGCGCGCAAACAGGCGATATGCTCGTGCCGGAGGCTCGTGAGCGGGGGGTACACCGAGCCGATCTCGAGTTCGAAACCGAGCCGCTCCAGCGCCAGCATCTCCGTGTCGCAAAACGTTTGCGAAAGCACTGGATAGCGGGAGTAAAGATAGCCGAGCCGCATTGGGATCGGATGTAGAGTAACAAGATGGGCCCGCGAATCACGCGAATTGACGCGAAACCTGCCTTCGCTGCGCTACGGCGTGCCAAGAAGAAATCGTTCGTTTATTTCGTGTGTTTCGTGGGCAACGAGGCGTTGGGCGTTGAAAGTTGGGCGTTCGACTGCCTGCTCGCGAATCCTTTCGGAGTTTGACGTCTTCGACCCCTACGAAAAGCGAACGTCCTTGCCCGGATCCATCTCGAAGTCCAGGTCCAGAGAATCCTCGATGTTTGGCTTGATGACTTCCTCCATGAATTTCACGAAAATGGAGTCTTCCCGGAAGATTGCGTATTTGTCCATCGACTCAAAATCGATGGCGATGAAGAACGGCCACGGCAATTCGGGGTCGATACGCTTCCCACATTTGATGTTCAAGACCTCGGGAATTTTCAGCAGCTGCATGCGCGTATTCATCATCATCGCTTCCACGCGGGCAGGGGTGACCTCGGGTTTGAGTTTATAGAGAACGATATGATGAACCATGAGGGTAAAGCTAATAGGCGTTTCCGATAAGGCGCGCAAGTCCGAATCGGTTGCCCGAGCGAAGCCAATGATTCTCGTCGTAGTGTCCCGATCGAGTGCTCGTTACGTGCTTGGCGATAATAGTTCGCGTCGGCATACTGGCCCCGGATGGCCACCGAGAAAGCCGCAACGACTGAAATAGGTCGTCTCAAACATCTCATCCGCGCCTGATCGAGAGCGCGACGCAGGAGGCCTATCGTGAATCGTCACATTATGAAGGCGGTGCAATGCGGATACGCGAATATCGGCTACACTGTCCAGGAATTCGCCCTGCGAGGAACGTTCAGACGCCTGCTGTAAAATCTCGCCAAACGCGAATTGATCGTGGAGTTCCTATACCAGCGCAGGACGAATCCTTACCTCAACATGCTGACCGTAAGAGCGATCAACCTATGTTCCGCGATCTGGCACCTGGTAAATGGTCAACGCGCCGAAGCGATTCTCCTTATCTTCGAAGACGATCTTGAAATGGCGCTTGTAGATCGGTTCGTTCACTTTTCCCTTCAAAAAGCCTGATCGGAGACCGTTATCAATTGCGACATATCTGATGTTATTTTCATTGAGCAGATGAACAAGCTTGGTCGGATCTTTCTCTGTGAACATTTGCTCGTAAAGTGCGTCGCGAGCACCTGTTGGATAGCCCATTGACCAGCCAAAATACGGCCAGCCATAAAAGATGCGGCGACCGTTCAGCGGAATCGTGTGAATAACAAATCTGTCCGTCAAGAAGACATCGTTGGGGGCGGTGCGCGTCTGTAGCCAGTCCGACAAGCGATTTTGCCTAAATGGCACGTCAACGATCGTATCGTTGTGGATACGGAACCACTCAATCGCCCCTCCAAGAGTTACAACAAGCAGGAGAGCTACCGCCGCTGGTTTCCCTACCCAATGTACCTTCGCGACTCGCCAGATGGTGTAGGCCACAAATACATTGAGAAGAAGAACCCAAATGTAGAGAAACTTGTGGTTGTTTATGATATCGCTGCTTAACTGTGTGCTGAAGGCGAGCACTGGCAGAGTCAACAGTGCGACGAATAGCCTGCGCGGAAGTGCTATGCAGAATATCACCGCAGCTAATCCTAGCAGGAGTTTTTCTCCGAAGGTAAAGCAGAAATAGGATAAGACACGCTGCAGTGTGGGATTTTCAACCACCAGTCCCCAGTGGATAATCGAGTTCCCCTGCGCGAATCCCTGCTTACGTAGAAAAAGAAACGCGACTTGTGGAAGGGCAACAGCCCCTGCCGTAATCAAAAGCGAGAGCATATAACCTCGGTAAGGGAAAAGGAGGAAGATGGCGGCCGCCACTGCGAAAGCGGTCGCGAAGGCGGCGCTGTTCCATAAGGGCAGTAACCCAAGCAAGAACCCAGTGAAGATGAAGCTCGCTAATTGTGAGGGACATGCTTCGTGGGACTCGATTGGTTTCTGGGGAGACGAGAGCAACGGTTCATCATCTTGGGTTTCAGATTCTTTTACTGAGCTTTCAGTCACAGATGCTTCCACTATGTCTGCTCTGCCAGTTGCTGGCAGGCGTTTGCGCCAGCGCTGCTGAAAAAAACCAACTAAAAAGGTCAATGCGAGCAACAAAATACCGATCCCTACCACGAAATGCCGCTGTACATAGAAAATGCTCAATGACCAGGTACCCACATTTTCTGCCTTATAGGGGTAGCCTGACACGAGCCATTGCTTAAGAGTCAAGATCGACCTCAATGCCTGGGACAAGGAGTGTTGCGAATGTAAGAATGGGACGTATGAAAGTGTGGTCGGAAAAAAAAAGAGCGAAGCTGCGATCCTCCCCACCGCTCGTGAGTTAAATAAGAGCTCGCCCAGCGTCATGATTAGAACCAACATCGCAAGGAGGGAGAGGACGCTTAAGAGATTGAGAGCCCAAGGCATACTAAGGCCCAGGAACTCAAGGTTCCCTGCCTGAAACCAAAAAAGGAAATGGTAGCGAATGGGTTCGCCGATGAAGTGCGGATATTCGGTGGGAAAGTTGTGTCCCATCGCGAAGCTCTGCATGAGTGATAGGTTGGGGCCAAAATCGTTCCACACGACAAACGCCATGCGCACATTGCCATCCTTGAGCCAAAGCGTTCCGAACGTTAGGTAACAAGCGATCAGGAAGAAGCAGGCGATAAAAAAGGTATCCCAAACTACCGAACCTGGCGGTCGAGAGTCCGATTGTTTAGGATCCAACACGGATTGCGGTCGAAGCCTGTAAATCACCAGACCTGCAAGCGCAAAAAACAAGATATTCCCGGCAATCAACGGCTTGGCGGACGAGGCAAAGACAAGTGCCAACAAGTATGTCGTCCATGTACTTAACACGAGGCCAACCAGAAATGACGCAGCGAGGTAATGGAGCAGGGAGTTAAAGCTGTATAAGCGCCGGCAGACGCAAGCACCCAGAATTAGCATCGTTGCTAGATAAAGCAGCGCTAACATTCTAAGTAGCCGAACCTAAATTTGAGTCTCGATGTTGATGATGGACTGGCTAGGGGTGCACGTTCCTAGTCCAAAGAAATTCATATGTGGCGAGCGCATTGATCGCAACCGAAATAACGAAGAGCGAAATTTCGATTACCGACACTTTCGCTGGGCCATTGCCTGCGAGCAGAAGAAACATCCAAGGCAGTAGGATCATGGCGTAACGATAGGAGAATTGCCAACCGCCAGGATTTCCATGGCACCACAGCGCCGCGGTCAATAATCCGATCGCCATCCAAGCCGTTGCCTTATATTTTCCGCCTTCTCGAAAAACGAGGACGAGGAAAGGACTGGCTATGAAAATCGAACAACCAAATCCGTATGGTAGAATGTAAGGAAACTTTGGAACGGTATCGCCGATTCCTTTGAAAAGCATGTGGTAAACATTCCCAGGAATCGCGTGGAGAGAGAATAACCCATGCTGATACCATGGTTCCTGGAGAACGCGCGGGATTCTAGCGTATCCAAAATCGAAGATAGAATGGAAGCGCGCGAAGTTGTACTCCGCAGTTAGAATCCCGAGCGCTACTGGTAGGACAATAAAGGAGACCAGGGCGGGCGCCTTTTTGCGAAGTCGTTGCCCAATGTTGCTTATTCCGATCGCCTCGTTGCCATCGGAATTCGTGAACCACAAATAGAGAAAAATCGGCAGGATGAGAATCAGTTCGGTGCGATTCCCAAAGGCGAGCGCGAAAAACCCTCCAGCAACGAAAGGGCACGGTTGAACCAGAGTAAAATACAATGCTCCTATCACTCCCAGTAACGCAAAGCCGAGGGCAATTTGCCAGGATCCACCAAATCCGAGGTTGCACCACGTCCAGGTCCCAAAGATGGGAAACAACGCGAGAAGGACCCGTCGGGCAATTGACTTGGTTTCGACGCTTGACAAGCCAAAGAAGAAAAAGACGCATAGTCCCGCGATCAACGCTGTCAAGA
>JBKPLM010000162.1:0-17756 GCA_046731655.1 Verrucomicrobiota bacterium
CACTAACGTTAGCAGGAAGCGCTGCCAGAAATTCGCAGAAATTTGGCACACCGTTGTATTTGAATGCTGCTTCGCGCACGGCTTTCGCCGTAAGCGGCCGCTGGGCATTTACTGTTCGTGAATCGCGATCCTGAGAGGCCGCGAACGACGGTGATGATTCGCGATAGGGAAAAGGAGCAGGTGTCGGTAAGACCGATGATTCGGAAATGTCCGGCGCCGGAACTTGCAAAGGTGATTCATACGGATAAGGACCGGGCACTTTGATGGTTGGGATTGCCGATTGAGTTCTTTCAGCAGGGAAAGCAAGCAGGAGGATCATTAGTCCGGCGAATCCGACTATTCCTGTCAGTGGTGAGGCATGGAGTCTTTTCATATTGGAGCAATGGCTGCTTTTGCAGAGACGGTGTGATTACCCGGCGACTTTCAAACTGCCCCGAACTACACACCCCGATGAGGACCAGAGAGCGCGTAAATTAGAATCCATTCACGATGAGTCAACCCACAATCTGCATCGGTGACGACATAAATTTTTCACCTTCTGTCGTCGCTAGACGAAAATTTATGCGGGATTCGACAACGGAGAAAGAGTGTGCGAAACAGAACGCTTTCCAATCCGGGAGAAAAGCTTTTCAGATGGTGCATGGTGCGTGGAGAGATTCCATGACCGCCCTTTTCAAGATTTTGTGGCGCATGAAACACACCGTCTGAACCCCAGCGTTACACAACGACGCAGCGGAAATCGCTGACGATCGCGCCGGACCGCTTACTCGCCGTTAGCTTGCCTCAAGACGGTCGATCTCGTCGCGAGAACCGCGTCTTTCGCGAAAAAAATCCCTGAGGATCCTAGCGCACTCGTCCTCCAAAACACCGACTGCGATATCGCATCGGTGATTCAAGGTAGGCATTTCCAGGAGGTTGATTACGCTTCCTGCGGCCCCCGCAGCTGGATCTGCACAGCCAAAAATCACGCGTCTGATCCGAGTATGGACGAGCGCGCCGGCGCACATCGCGCATGGCTCCTTGGTCACGTACACATCGCAATCGGTCAGTCGCCAATCGCCGACGGCTGCCTCAGCTTGCGTCAATGCAAGCATTTCCGCATGGGCGGTGGCGTCCTTGAGCAGCTCCACCTGATTATGAGCGCGCCCAATAATTTTGCCTTCTCGGACAACAACTGCGCCAACGGGAACTTCTTCGGCTTTGAGCGCCTTGTTGGCCAAGCGCAGCGCTTCGCGCATGAAATGTTCGTCGGTCGGCGGTTCGATCATTGCTTTCAGCACGTTAAAATCGTTAAAAAAGTTACAAGGGTTACAACGTTATAACAGAATCCCTGCCATGCTCTTGTAACATTTGTAACTTTGAACGTCTTGACCGCGCTGAAGCACGCGCTTGCCCTGGGAATTTCTTCGGCATATTAGGGACTGCTAATGCACGACAACATCGAGTCGCACCTGGTCGAGAAGCGCATTTTTAAACCACGAAAAGATTTTGCGAAGAACGCCCGAATCAGAAATCTCGCTCAATATCGGCGGATGTACCGAGAATCAATTCGCCAGCCCGCAAAATTCTGGGCGCGCGAAGCGAGTGAGCTACTGTGGCGCGCAAGATGGAAAACGGTGCTCGAATGGAAAGCGCCGTTCGCGAAGTGGTTCGTCGGAGGCAAACTCAACATTTCGGAAAACTGCCTGGATCGGCATCTTACTGGGCCGCGCCGGAATAAGGCGGCAATCATCTGGGAAGGCGAACCCGGCGACAAACGTACGCTTACTTATCAACAGCTGCATCGCGAAGTTTGCCGCTTCGCGAATGTCCTGAAGCGAAACAACATAAAAAAAGGCGATCGTGTCATCATTTATCTCCCGGATATTCCTGAGGCCGCGATCGCCATGCTCGCCTGCGCGCGGATCGGTGCGGTGCACTCGGTTGTCTTCGGCGGATTTAGCGCCGACAGCATTCGAGATCGAATCGCGGACAGCGGCGCGATTGCGGTCATCACAGCCGATGGCGCGTTTCGGCGCGGCGCAATTGTGCCTTTGAAAAAAAACGTCGATGAGGCACTTCGTGGCGGCACGTCTGTGCGGCGCGTGATCGTTTTTCGTCGCGCAGGAAACGAGATTCACATGGAAGAAGGCCGCGATGTCTGGTGGCATCGCGAGCTGGAGTATGTCGACGCGAACTGTCTGCCTGTGCCGCTCGACAGCGAGCATCCGCTTTATCTTCTCTACACGAGTGGTTCCACCGGCAAACCAAAAGGCATTCTCCACACTACGGGCGGTTATTTGGTCGGCGTTTACTCGACTACGAAGTACGTCTTCGACATTCGGGATGAAGATATCTTTTGGTGCACAGCTGACGTCGGCTGGGTCACGGGCCACAGCTATATTGTCTACGGTCCGCTCGCCAATGGTGCGACAACCGTCATGTATGAAGGCGCGCCAAATTGGCCGGAACCCGATAGGTTCTGGAAAATCATCGAAGAATATCGGGTCAACATTCTTTATACGGCGCCAACGGCGATCCGCGCATTTATTCGCTGGGGCGACCATTGGGTCGCAAAACGCGATCTGTCATCGCTTCGCCTGCTCGGCACAGTGGGCGAACCAATTAACCCAGAGGCATGGATGTGGTATTACAAAAATATCGGCGGCGGGCGTTGTCCCGTTGTCGATACGTGGTGGCAAACTGAAACGGGATCGATTCTGATCACTCCGTTGCCGGGCGCAATTCCAACGAAACCGGGCAGCGCGACTCTCCCATTCTTTGGAGTGGATCCAGCTATCGTTGATGAAAAAGGGCACGAAGTCGCACCAAATGTAGGCGGCAAGCTAATCATTCGCCGGCCCTGGCCTGCGATGTTGCGCACTATTTACGGGGACAAGGCCCGTTATCGGCAGCAGTACTGGAGCGAATTTAAGGGCAATTATCTCACCGGCGACGGCGCGCGGCGCGATAAAGACGGCTATTTTTGGATCGTTGGACGTATCGACGATGTCCTCAACGTAGCAGGGCACAGGCTCGGTACATCAGAAATTGAAAGCGCACTGGTCAGTCATCCCCACGTGGCCGAGGCCGCAGTCGTTGGCAGGCCGGATGAACTAAAAGGACAGGGCGTTGTCGCGTTTGTGACGTTGAAAGCGAGCGTTAATGCCACTGGCGGGCTGAAAGCGGAACTGCGCGAGCATGTTGGCGTGCACATCGGAGCAATTGCAAAACCAGACGAAGTTCGTTTCGCCGAAGCGCTCCCAAAGACACGCAGTGGCAAAATCATGCGCCGGCTGCTGAAAGAAATCGCCAGCGGGGCGCGAGTCACCGGCGACACGACTACGCTGGAAGATTTCACTGTGTTGGCAAAATTGGCCGAATCGGAAGAATAATTCCTCAGGCCCGCTGCGCCATGAGTCATGTGACCCAGTGAGACAAATGCCCGCAGCTGAAATTTCTTTTTCGTAGCGTGCATTCGGATAGCGTTCACCCGTGAGTTTCATTCGCACCGGCTTTCGCGAGATTGGACTGAAGATCCGTCGCCAGCGAACGCGCATCGCACTGCGTCACGAAAGGCGCCTCCTGCAGAAGAGCGAAATCAATCTCGGGCGCGAAGGCACTACCCAAGCGGCTAATTTTCCGGAGCTGCGCAATGAGATAGTCGCTCTTAAGAAGTTGGAGCAGGAACAAAAGGAGGTCGCACTTCGAATCGCACGGATCGAAGAAGGAATAAAAAAGATCGAAGAAGAGCGGCAACAAAATGCGCGCGAACAAGCTCAGGCGATTGCAAAGCTGGAAGCGGAAAAGAAGCCACTTCTCCAAAAGCGCAACCAAACGAAAAGCAACGTCGACGTCTGCCAGCGCGAGCTGGCCGCCGTGGAACGACGTATTCAGGAAAGCGAGGCTGCCGACCGTGATCTCTTGAAACAACTCTCCGATCTGCATGCGCTTGACCCGGCTCCAAGCGATCTGGAAGCGCGATCTGCAAATATCAGCGCGCGACGAGCGCGGCTTCCGGATGAGCGGGCAGAATTGGTCCGGGCACGTCTCGGCAGCACGGAAGCGGCGCGCTTGGCCACGGAGAAATTGAATGCTGCAGAAGCGGAACTTTCTGCGGTGGAAAAAAACATTGCGCGGATTCGAAGCGAGTTTGAAGCGCGCGACCGGAAATTGAATGATAACATCGGAGCTCAGCAAGAAGCAGCGCGCAATGCACGCGCACGCCATCAGACGGTCGAGGAGCGAAAAAATCCAGCGTATTTGAACATTGGCCGGCACCTTGCCGCGCAGGGCGTTGCCCCACCAAACGCGCCTCATCTGTTGGCCGAGGCGCATCGCCGCCGCGAGGCAGTCGATCGGCACCTGGCCCACAAGGAAGAGCTGGCCTCGCTCTCAAGTCAGATCGACAAGCAGGAGCTGCGGAAATTTTATTTCAGCATTTTCTCGGTGCTGGTCCTGCTTGCGATCACGTTGCTTGTTATTTTCCAATCTCCGCGAAGTCGCGAATGGCTGCCGCAGGAAACCGACACGATTTTGTCGATCAACGCCGATCAATTTGAACGGTCAGACCTCGCCCGGCGCTGGCGCAAGGACCAGCCCACATTTTGGCAGGGATTAATCGGCGCTGCTGCTTCGACTCCGGGATTGAACCTGTCCCGCGAGGCTACACGCATTACTCGTGCAATTACAACTAGCGAAACTGGAGAAACACGAGAGTTCGTCCTCGTTGAATCCCGCCGTGCCGCTCCAAAGGTCGTTCGGGCAATCGCAAACGATAAGGCTTTCCAAAAGCGCGACATTAGCGGTTTGCCAGTTTGGGAACGGCCGCCGGATTTTGCGGTTGCCAGGGTTGGACCCGCAACGCTCGCCGTTGGGGCGCCCATTGAGGTCGATGAGTTGGTGCGGGTGCGTCTCGGGATGAAACCGGACCTGAAAATCACCGGCCAACTTTTTGATCGTTTCCAGGCGCTCGACCGCGAAAGCGCGGTACGATTGATTTCCCGCGATCCGCCGGATCTCTCACGTGTTTTTAATCCGATCTTTACCCGCGAACTGCTCGACGCCTCACAATTACTGGGTCTTGCGGTCAATCTACAAAATCCGGTAAGAGCCAGAGTGCTCGTAAAAGTGAACTCCTCCAAAAATGCTGCCGAGGTCGCGCGAAATTTGCACGATAATCCGCAGCAATGGCTGCGTTTGCCGGACTCGGAGCTATTGCTTTACTCTCGACCGCCCGAGCTTCTAAGACCAAGCACCTCAAATTTGGAATTGCGCTTCGAGATCCCCGAAAATAGCGCTCGCCTTCTCCTTGAACGCCTGTCAAAAACGGAGGCTGCCCAAGCAGTGACAGCGTACTGACCCAGCAAATGCGACGCCTTAACGCTTCCTTGTTCGCTTTAATGGCAGCGGCGCTGCCGTTGTTGGACGCTAACGCCGGCAGCCTTCTCGTCGATATCCGATCAGTCGATCCAACAATCATTGTTGAGCTGCGTTATGCAGGACAGAATAATCTTGTCGGATCCCCCCTTTATCCTCGCGGAACATGCGCTCTCGCACGTCCAGAAGTCGCTTCGGGGTTGGCTGCAGCACAGGCGTTTTTGCGGCGCTACCAGTTTGGACTGAAAATTTGGGATGCGTACCGACCGGTAACCGTCCAGGAAAAGCTTTGGCACGCGTCACATAATAGCGATCACGTTGCCAACCCTGAAATGGGTGTGGGATCACTGCATAGTTGGGGTGTCGCTGTCGATACTACGTTGGTCGATACGTGGAATCGTCCGGTGCGCATGCCCAGTGACTTTGACGATTTTACGCCGGCCGCAATGTGGCGTTACGTGGGGCCTCATACCGATATTCGAACACACGTGCATTTGCTGCAGATGGCAATGCGAAATGCGGGCTTTTGGGGATTGCGCACTGAGTGGTGGCATTTCACGATTGCTGACTGGAAAAAATACTTGCCGAACCAGGCGGCGCGAACCGCACAGGTCTGCGGTACCCAGTGGCAAGGCAAGTTATGACAGGGACTCTGCTGCGCGATTTGCAGCAGCCGGAATACCTTCATGTGTTGCTCAATCCGTTGCCGGTTTACGGCCTCCTCACAGGTTTGATCGGACTTCTGCTCGCTTTGATTTTGAAGAGCCGCCGCGCTCAAATCGCAACCCTAACGCTCGTGCTCATCAGCTCCGCGTCGGCGTGGCCCGTTTACGAATTCGGACAGCAAGGATACGACCGTGTGCTCTCAATGGCGGACGACGACGGGCGAGCCTGGCTCGATGAGCACAAGGAGCGCGGCGAGGATCTCATCCGGATTTTCTATGTGCTGGTTGCTTTGAGCGCAATTGCCATCGCCGCGCCAATCAAATGGCCAAAATCTTCCGCGCCGTTGGCTGTTGCGGTGATTTTGCTCGGCGCGGTGACTTTGGGAAGCGGGGCGTACATCGCCTACGCTGGCGGAAGAGTCCGTCATCGCGAATTTCGAAACGAACCAGCGCCCCCGAAAAGACCCGAACACGAGCACTAGCATCGTTGAAGCGTTAAAGCGTTGCACCGTTAAAAGGGAAACGGCATCGTCATTCTGAGCGAAGCGAAGAATCTCTGGCTACTTCCTGCAAGAACATCGACCTCGCAATCTGAGATGTTTCGCTTCGCTCAACATGACAGGATGCGCGGTTCCGATTCATCGCTTCAACCCTTCAACGCTTCAACGATCTCATGACAGCCGCACTCGATCGCGCAGAACGCAGTGTCGAAGAACAGAGCGTTGCTCTCAAAAAGCCGCTCGGACTTGGCGATCTGGTGCTGACACAAATTGTGTTTGTGGTTGGCTCAGGCTGGGTCGGCACTGCTGCTAAACTTGGAACATCGCATCTGTTTTTCTGGCTCCTCGCTATTTTACTCTTCTACGTTCCGCAAGCCGCCGTGGTCATTTATCTGAGCAGACTGATGCCGCTGGAAGGTGGAATCTACCAATGGGCGAAGCTCGCTTTTAACGAATTCACAGGCTTCATCGTCGCCTGGAATCTTTGGCTTTTATCAATCATGGTGATCGCCTTGGGCGGAATGTTCATCACAACAAACATCTCCTATGCCCTGGGCGATGCAGCCGCATGGATGCGAGACAGTCCCTGGTGTGTCTCGTTCGCCAGTTGCGTGCTGGTAAGTGGCCTCGGATGGACCGGCGTTCGCGGGCTATCGTTAGGCAAATGGGTACACAACATCGGCGGATTTGCGATGTTCCTGGCTTATGGCGCTTTGATTGTTCTGCCATTCATTAGTCTAGCTCGCGGCGATCTCAGCACGTATCGCCCGCTCCAAATCGCTGCTCCCGCGATGTCCCTCTTTTATTGCTTCAACATCTTCAGCAAACTGGCAGTCGGCGGACTTAGCGGATTTGAATATGTAGGCATTCTGGCCGGTGAAGCTCACGCACCGGCGCGAAACATCGGACGCTCCGTTATTATCGCCGCTCCGATCATCGCGCTCATGTTCGTTCTCGGAACGAGTTCGGTTTTGGCTTTCATCGGAAATAACCAAATCGATCTCATCGGCCCGGTGCCGCAGACGCTGCGACTCGGCCTGCAGTCATTCGGCGCTGCCGGCACGATTGCTTCCGCCGGAATCCTGCTGATGACGGTGCGCTCAATATCTTCGATGAGCATTCATTTCACCGGCAGCTCCCGCTTGCCAATGGTGGCTGGCTGGGACCACCTTCTGCCGATATGGTTTTCGCGTCTGCATCCGCGTTACAAAACGCCGATCAACTCAATAATGTTCGTCGGCGCGATCACGCTTGTGATTGCCATTTCGAGCCAGATCGGCGCGGGATTGCAGGAGGCATTTCAACTCGTGGACAACGCCGCCAATGTTTTCTACGGAATTGTTTATGGCGTCATGTTCGCAATCCCAATTGCAGGCGCGGCCGCGATACGAGCCGGAGCGCGCACCTGGTTGCGACTCGCGGCCGGTTGCGGTCTCATGGTATGTCTGCTGGCTATCTTCTTCACCATCTATCCGATTATCGATGTCCCCAGCCCGTTAGTTTTCGCCGCAAAGATCATTGCCGTGACTCTGGTAGCCAATCTCGTCGGCGTTACCATTTTTGCGCTTAATTACAAGCGTCGCCGCGCAGTTTGAAACTCCATGGGCCTTGAGCCATCGAGTTTCAGCGGCAGTTATCGATTACCCAGCTCAAATAATCCGGCGATCCGCTGTCGATCTTGATGCATACCAGCTCGGGGAGTTCGTAAGGATGAAGTGAACGCAACTTTTCACCGAACGCTGCCAGTCGATCCTCGGTTGTCTTGAAGAAGACCATGATCTCACCTGCGGTCTCGATTTTTTCTTTCCAATGATAAATGGAGTGAACGGCCGGAATGAGGTTGGCGCATGCCGCCAACTTGTCCGTCACCAACGCTTCCGCGATGCGGTTCGCTGTCTCCACATCAGGAAAAGTGCTGATAGCCAGTAAGATTTGATCGGCCATTGGTCAGGCGAAAGCCGTCATTCCGAGCGGAGTCTAGAATGGAGCGGCTGGGAAGCCGCGACATGGACGGGCAGGCCGCAGGCTAAACGAGTGAGGAGTGAGCGAATCAAATCCCGTTGCATCATCCTAGGTTGCCATCACGGGATCCTTCGACCCCGCGGAGTTTACCCTGAGCAAGCGAAGCGAGCCGAATGGGCTCCGCTCAGGACGACAGGTACGGCAAATCCAACCGCCACCGAGGACGATGTCCCCATCGTAAAACACCGCTGCTTGCCCCGGAGTCACAGCCCTTTGCGGATCGTGCAGGCGCACATGGGCGCGCCCGTTTTCGATTTGCTTCAACGTAGCGCGTGTTCCTGGATGGCTATAACGGATCTTTACGGAGCACTCCAACTCGTTGTAACAGGGGCCTGTTGTAGCCGCCGTCGCTGACCGCGGCCCGGGGGATACAGAGGCTACAGGATGCCAATTCACTCGATCGATCTCGAATTCGCCTATCACTAAGTCATCAGCATTTCCCACGATCACGCGATTTGTCGCCGGATCCAGATCGACAACGTACCGCGGTTGCGGCGACCCACCCGGCAACCCTTTGCGTTGTCCAATCGTGAAAAGCTCAATGCCGTCGTGTTTACCCAGAAAATTCCCGGCAACATCGTAAATCTCGCCGCGATGAAACTCGCTTTCGCCTAGATGCGAGCGCAAGAACGCTTTGTAATCGTTACCAGGGACAAAGCAGATTTCCTGGCTGTCCACCTTGTCCGCAACTTTGAGCCCTAACGAATGCGCGATTTCGCGGATTTGCGGCTTGGTCATTTTGCCGAGCGGAGTCAACGCACGTCGAAGCTGGGCCTGGCGCAAACTGAACAGGAAATAGGACTGATCTTTGCGCGGATCGAGGCCCTTTCGTAAAATTGCGCGATTCGCATGATGTTCAATGATCGCGTAATGACCCGTTGCGATGTAGTCGCAGCCTAATGCCGCAGCTTTACTCCAGAGATTGCCGAACTTGAGCTTCTCGTTGCACATCACACATGGATTGGGTGTCCTGCCCGCCTGGTATTCGCTGGAGAAATAATCAATGACCAACTGCTCGAACTGGTCGGCTTCATCAACGACGTAATGCGGGATACCCAGCGAATGGGCCACGCCGCGCGCATCGGCGATCGCCTGTGGGCCGCAGCATTTGTCTTCCGCGCGCGAGATGCAGTCCTGCGGCCATACTTTCATCGTTACCCCGATGACTTCATAACCCTGTTCGCGCAAAAGATATCCCGCAACGCTCGAGTCCACTCCCCCGCTCATCCCCAGTAAAACGCGCTGTTTCGTTCGATTCATGCGAAACAATGAATTTGGATGAACAGCCAACTGAGTCAATGCTCTGTAGCCGCTTCATTGTGCGAAGCGAAACGCTGAAGTGTTTGACACCATACGCGCGACGCACCCGGCGGTCGCGCCCTACCACATGCGCGCAGGCGTATGATGCTTCTTGCCGCTACGGCCTCGCAGCGCGGCTTACGAACTCACTTTCCCTCAGCGTGAAACGCCATGGGTAATGCGCAGAGCGCGTAATACCGATTCGTTTGTCGGCTACCACATCGGCAGACGTTTTTGTGTTGCGAGCGAAGCAGTGTCGCGGGTCGGAGCACAAATCCATTTCATGGTGACGATTGGTGATCCCAAGCGCCTGCGTGAGCTTGCCAGGTCCCGAGCAAAGACGTTTCACATCGTTAAGTCCGCGACGTCTCTTCATTCGTTCGATCCCTGTTCTCGGCTCTAGCGCGCGAATCAAAACGAAACCGTTCTCATCGCCTTTCACCAACACGTTTAACATCCAATGCATCCCATAATTGAAATAGACATAAGCCGCACCTGCGTTATTTCGCTCGATAAAGCTGCGAGCACTCGGCCGTGTAAACGTGTGCGCAGCCTCGTCGTTGATTGCCGCATACGCTTCCACCTCCACAACGAGCCCGGAGCAATCGCCCCAGATTAGTTCCGTGCCGATCAACTCGCGCGCACAAGTGAGCGGATCGCGTTTGAAAAAAGATGCGCGCACAATCTTGCTCACTACGGCGACGCTCCTTACTTGATGCATCGGTGTTCTCTCAATATTTCGATTGTTTTATCGATAGGCAGTGCCTCGACCATGTGCCCATTCCCGCTCATCGTCGTCGCTCGAAAGATCGAGTTGTAGATGGCTTCTTCGGTCGCTTCGATCACAGCCAGAAACAGCGGCGACATCGCATCGTTAGTCAGGAGTTCGACATGTCGCGTGGGCACCTTCTCAGAAGTGTGAATCCGTAACTGTGGTGCGGTCGAGAATGCGATTGCATAATCGCCGCTGCCGTTCGAAGCAGCACTTCCAGTGCGGGCCATGCCCAGCCATCCCCTCGCTGCGAGACGCCTAAGGTTCCGCGCATCGATGGGCGCATCTGTAGCGATGATTATCATGCACGATCCGTCCGCCTTGTCTTTCCCGCTGCCTTGCTGCAGCTCCTTACGCAAGTAGTACTGATCTAATTCCCGACCAACGGGCGCCCCAGCGATTGTGAGGATGCCCCCAAAATTTGTCTGCACCAGAACCCCAACCGTGTACCCACCAAGATTCTGAGGCAGCTTTCGCGACGAAGTTCCTATCCCTCCCTTCCAGCCAAACACCACGGTTCCAGTACCAGCTCCGACATTCCCCTCCTCAACTGAACCGGGCTTGGCTTTCTTGATTGCGGCGAACACGTCGTCTGGTGTGATGTGACGCCCACGAATGTCGTTTAGGTAGCCGTCATTGGTCTCGCCGATCACCGGATTGACTGAGAGAACATCCTCGTTGCCTGGCAAAGTCAGAATATACGACGTCACCGCGTCTGCGACCCGCGGAACACTCGCCGTGTTTGTCAGCACGATCGGTGTTTCGATCTCGCCCATTTCATCGACCTGCGTAGACCCAGCCAGCTTTCCAAAACCGTTTCCAACGAAAATCGCGCCCGGCACTTTCTCGCGGTAGAGATTACCTGAATGTGGCAGAATGGCGGTCACGCCGGTGCGGACGCTGTGCCCGCTAACAACTGTTGTGTGCCCGACTTCAACTCCGGCCACATCCGTGATGGCATCAAGTGGACCCGTCGGCAGAATGCCAACTTTGAGTCCTAAATCCGAAGCGCGAGGCCGTGTATTGGAATTAGTGCTCTGAGCAGAAACAAAGGAGGCGAGCAACAAAGAAGCAGCCATAGCGGCAAACTGGCGAGCCATGAAAAAAATTGTACGCGGAAATCTGAGTAACTAAATTCGAAAACATACGCGAGCTAACGAAATGCCCGTTCCACAAAGAGGAAAATCAGCCGGCAAATTCGAAGTCGCGGGTCGACGCGATTCGCGGACTCCGTCGCGAGGCTCCCAACGTTGCAAGTTGCCAACCGACCGGTCTAGGAGCCTGATGGCTTGTAATAAATTGGAACCTTGACTTTGCTGTCGACAGGTTTGCCGTTGCGGAATGCCGGAATAAATTTTGCGCCATTAAAATCGGACAGGGCCGCCTGGCCGAAACCTAAATAAGGCGGCTCCTCGGTGATGACCTGCATGTTCTTCAAATTGCCCGCAGCATCGACATCGAGTGCAAGTTCGACAACACCAGTTAGTGACACTGTAGTTCCCGTGTCGGGATAATGTGTTCCGGTGAACTTTGAGCCCGGGCCAACATAGGGTTGTGGATCGATGAAGTCGTTTTCCTTTTTCACTTCCTCTAACTGCTGATTGGCAAAAATGCGCAGTCGCGGCTTGCCATTGACGACCGCGAACGTCACTGTGCCGTAGAAAACGGCGATGACGGGCTGGTGATTGTGAATGGCGGGAACAAATTTCGCGTTTGCCAGGCGTTTCAGTACTTCCTGTTCCAGCAACTCCGATCCCTTTGTACCGCGATAACAGGCACTCCGAACGACATCACCGGTCGGGGCCACAAGACAGGAGAACATGACTGCAGCATCTTTCTGACCCTTTTTGATCAGATCGGCAGTGTCGATCTTGTTTATCATAGCATCGGGACCTGTCCCGAGCAGTGCAGGTCGGAACTCCGGCAGCACCGGTGTTGGTGAGGGTGACGCAGGTTTTGGCGTTTGCGATGAGGCCAGCTCAGCACTGAGAAGCAAAGCAATTATGCAAAATGTTCCGAGTCGCATGGCGGAATAGGCAAGCAGGATGCGCCGTTTTTGCAAGGAGAACTGAATTTATGCCGCAATTGCCGACGGGTTCACCGCGGCCATCCGATGGACAATCTTGTGACGCTGGAAATAACCAATGAGCGCATCACGCGTTTGCACCGGATGCAGAACGCACTTGGCCTCCCGCCGCTCGAGGAACGCGCGCAATTTCATGAAATGATGGCCACCGCTGCGTGCATCGAAGCTGTTAAACGCGATGACGTATTTCTTGTTGCGATCCAGCGGCTCCCGATTGGCCAGTGTCAGCGAGACGATTTTGCAGCCGTCGCCCCGACCTTCTGTTTTCACGTCAAAGCCAAGCAAATTACGTTTCTCGTGGCTGGCGAACACATCTTCCATCGCAGTTTTTATTTCCTCGGGCAAAAGCTGCGCCGTCACAATGTAATTCTCGTAGGGAATTATTTTCCAGACGTCATTGACCGTTTTCGGGCCCGCGATCAAATCTGGCTTGTCATCGAACGCCCCGTGCATGACGCCATGAACCGGCACATTTCGTTCCAGCAACATTTCCATGATTGCCGCTCCGATCAGCCTTTCGACGTCGCTTGGCTGACCGGGGCGGCTTCGACCACGCAGCGTCTCGGCCAGTTCGCCGATCGGTTCTGACATCGCGGTGCCCGATTCGTCCAGCTGCGATTTCGCTCGTGAAAGAACCATCTGGTCAACGCCAAAGCGGTTATCCATAAGCTCGCACATTGCATCCCGCCGCAGCAGTTTCTTTGAATTGCGATCGAAGAGAAGATCGACGCGCCCCGCGTGAATCCCGAAATGGTCCGCTTGGGTAAACAACACGCCATTTGTTAGCCGATTCGGGATGTCCTGATGCGTATGACCGGCGATAAACACTGCCACCTGCGGAAATTCCGAAGTCAACGCCATTACTGTATTGGCAAAATCATCGCCACCGGTGCGCGTCTTGAGTCCCATGTGACCCGTTAACACAATCGCGTCAGCGCCTCCGCTCTTCGCACTCGCAATCGCACGGCGAACAGGCTCGACCGGATGCCGAAAATCAAGTCCCCGCGTAAATTCCGGCCAAAGCCAAAACGGCATCCCCGGCGTGGTGATACCGATGATCGCGATCTTGATTCCAGCAATATCCTTCAGAATGAACGGCCGAATTTTTGCAAACGGGTGCTTCGCCTCTGGAAATTCCGGTTTTCCTTCCATCAGCACGTTCGCGGCAAGAACTGGCATGTTTGATTGCTGCAATGCGCGTTCGAAGCATTCCATCCCCCAATCGAATTCATGATTGCCGACGACCCAGGCGTCATATTCGAGATGATTGAGCAGATCGATCATCAGCGCGCCCTTGTTTCGAAGGCTGACGTCGGTGCCCTGATATACATCGCCGACGTCGATCAGGATAGAGTTCGGATTTTCACGTTGCCAGCGCCTGATTTGCGTCGCGCAACGCGCCAATCCGCCGCGATCTGGATTTCCGTCGTAGTCAAAGGTCGGCAGGATATGACCGTGCAGATCCGTCGTATGCAGGATTGAAATACAAACCGTGTCGGGATTGAGCGCCGCAGCAGCGCTCGCGAGCGTCGGAACAGCACCGACCAGTCCCACCTGACCGGCGAGTTTCAAAAACTCCCGCCGACTCCAGGATCTCTCCTCGTCAAACATCGCCTATTCCAATGCGCTGGCATCTTAGGTCGCATTGCTCATCACCTCAATGAAAATGCTAGGAGTTCAGCGTCTTGACCGTGAGACCGTTTCGCTGACACTTCGTCATGCTTAACTAAAACGCTGTTGCCGATTTCAAAGCCAACCTTCGCGGACAACTGATCGAACCGGGTGACAAAGATTACGATGAAGCCCGGAAGGTGTACAACGCGATGATCCACAAAAAGCCGCGTCTGATCGCGCGTTGTGCCGACGTCGCGGACGTCGTTAACTCGGTGAATTTTGCGAGAGAGCATGGTCTGCTCCTCTCCATCCGAGGTGGCGGTCACAACGCGGGGGGCTTGGGTATTTGCGACGATGGCTTGGTCGTCGACCTGAGCCCGATAAAATATACTCGGGTCGATCCCAAGGCGCGCACCGTGACCGTTGGAGGCGGATGCACATGGGGCGACGTCGATCACGCTACGCATGTGTTTGGAATGGCCACGCCCAGTGGAATTATCTCCACCACCGGGGTCGGCGGATTAACCCTTGGCGGGGGGGTCGGACATCTCACCCGGAAATGCGGATTGAGTATAGATAATCTCCTCTCGGCTGATGTGGTCTTGGCCAATGGCAATTTTGTCAAGGCGAGCGCTGAGGAAAATCCCGATTTGTACTGGGCGCTTCGCGGGGGCGGCGGAAATTTTGGCGTTGTAACAGCGTTTACGTTCAAGCTGCATCCGATCGACATGATCTATGGCGGCCCAATGCTTTATGAGCTGAGCGAAACAGCGGATGTAATGAAATGGTACCGCGAACAGATTCCCGCGGCGCCCGATGATCTAAATGGCTTTTTCGCCTTCCTCACCGTCCCGCCTGCGCCGCCGTTCCCGGAACATCTGCACATGAAGAAAATGTGCGGCATTGTCTGGGCATACGCGGGGCCTCAGGAGAAAGCCGAGGAAACATTCAAGCCGATTCGCGCTTTCAAGAAGCCTGCCCTCGATTTTGTAGGGCCCCTGCCGCAGCCAGCCCTACAGACCATGTTCGACGCGCTGTACCCTCCAGGCCTTCAATGGTATTGGCGCGCCGATTTCGTAAATGAATTGAGCGATGACGCGATTGCGCAACACATTCGGTTTGGCCAAGCGCTTCCAACGATGCATTCCACCATGCATATGTATCCGATTGATGGCGCCGCGTCACGCGTCGGCAAAACGGATACAGCCTGGAATTATCGGGACGCCAAATGGGCACAGGTGATGGTGGGCGTTGATCCCGATCCGGCGAACAAAGAGAAAATCACCTCCTGGACCAAGAGTTATTACGATGCGCTTCATCCATATTCCGCTGGCGGAGCGTACGTAAACTTTTTAATGGGCGACGAAGGCGAAGAACGCGTGAAGAAAACCTATGGTGGGAATTACGACCGGCTGGTCGAGATCAAGAAGAAATACGATCCCGATAATTTCTTCCGAGTGAATCAGAACATTAAGCCGAGTTAGTTGCAGGCGATTGCCGTGGCGGACGCCTCTACAAGAAAATGACAGCTGATGAACTAAGATCATTGCAAGCACCGCTAAAGGCGCAATATCGCGAGCGGCCTGAAACCGCCCTGGTCACACTCCAGGCGGAAGGCCAAGTCGGCGAAAATATCACCTGTAAAATCGAAACTGGAAAGGCGCGCGCTGAAGCCGGACTTCATCCCGCGACGGGAGGTGATGGAAAGAGCGCATGTTCGGCCGATATGTTATTGGAAGCGTTGGTAGGTTGCGCGGGTGTTACGCTAAGCGCAGTCGCGACTGCTCTGAACGTTCCTTTACGCAGCGCGACGATCCGGGCAGAAGGCGATCTTGATTTCCGCGGCACGCTCGGCGTTTCCAAAGAAGTGCCGGTTGGGTTCAAAGAAATTCGCCTACATTTCGAGCTGAATACTGATGCGAGTGGAGAACAACTCGCCACGCTAATTCGTCTGACGGAGCGCTATTGTGTCGTTTATCAGACGCTGAGTCACCCTGCGAAGATCAGCGTTTTGCATCGTGTAATATCTCGGTAAAATTTTTTTCCCTATGCCGTTATACGTGGATATCCACGAGCTCCCGGAAGGAACGAGGCCGGAAGATATCGCAAAAGCTCACGCGAAGGATATGGAAACGCAGCGGAAATATGGTGTCGAGTACAGCAAATACTGGCTGAACGAGAGCGGAAAGAAACTTTTTTGCCTGGTCCATGCACCAAACGCTGAGGCCGCAGAGTGCGTACATCGTGAAGCTCACGGAATGATGGCGCAGAGGCTTATCGAAATACAGCCCGAGCTTGCGGAAGGGTTCCTGGGTGGCGTCAAAACCAATGCGGCAGGAGCTGCGATTCTGCCTAGTGGCCGCGCCAACGCACGGGATCCTGGAATCCGAACCGTCTTGTTCACGGACATTGTGAATTCGACGACGTTGACCCAATCGCTCGGTGACGAAGCTGCGCTTGCAATGCTCGGCGTGCACGACGCGATTGTGCGAGACGCTCTGTCCGCGTTAGGCGGTCGCGAGGTGAAGCACACCGGCGACGGGATCATGGCGTCATTCGTGTCGACAGCAGCCGCGGTCCGATGCGCAATCCAGATTCAACGCGAATTAGACAAGCATGCGCGAGCGAACCCCGAGCGCACGCTCAAGGTCCGAGTTGGCGCCGCCGTGGGCGAACCTGTCGAACAGCGCAACGATCTGTTTGGATCGACAGTTCAGCTGGCCTCCCGCCTATGCGCTCACGCGCAACCGGAACAAATCCTGGTATCGAACGCAATCGCCGAGTTATGTCTCGGCAAAGGACTCCAATTCGAAGACCTTGGCGAAGTTACCCTGAAAGGCTTTAGTTATCCGATCCGCGCACATGCCGCTGCATGGAAGCCAGCGGTCGTATAGTAACCGAATCAGACGAAGAAATCTTCGTGACCTATTACGAAGGTTCATCCAACAATCGTTCGAGCCAACGGCGGAACAAGGGAAGATGTAAGAATTAGAAAACCAGAAACGTTTTTGGATCCGGAAAGCTAAATATGCATATTGCCGCGCTCTATGACATTCATGGGAACCTGCCAGCATTGGAGGCCGTCCTTCAAGATGTAGGTCAAGCGGACGTTGATCAGATTGTAATAGGAGGCGACGTCGTTCCCGGCCCGATGCCGCGCGAAACGCTTGGGCGTTTATTGGATCTCGACCTGCCTACGCACTTCCTTCACGGTAATGGCGAACTGGCCATCCTCGCCCAAATGGCCGGGGGGCGGACCGGATCGGTTACCTACTGGGGCACGACATCAGGGGCGCGTCCCCCAGAAAGTATCGTCGAAGTCTATCGCTGGACTACCGCACAACTGCAGCCAGAACTCGAGCCGATGCTCGCGCGTTGGCCTAAAACGCTCCGGCTTGAAATTGACGGCCTTGGCCAAGTACTGTTCTGCCACAGTACAC
>JBKPLM010000163.1:0-5444 GCA_046731655.1 Verrucomicrobiota bacterium
GTTGTATCTTGGGCTGCACAAAAATCCCTCACTGACGATTCCCGAATTCCTTGGTCGCGAGGAAACATTCTACAAAGTCACGGTCCCTAAGGCGCGGCATTTCGAGCTGCCAAAACTTTATTCGTGGATGCTCACGACAGGGAGTCGAAACGAAAAATCTTCATGGGAAGTCTCGTTTGCGCAATCCGGTGTGCCCCTGAGAATAGAATCGAGCGATAAGAGCGCCACGCAGCCTGAGCTGAGTTACGTCAAAAAAAGTTCGGTCGATTATTCTCATTTGACCCGCGACATAATTTCCGGCCACGGAGCAAATGCGCATCTCACAGATTACGGCAGGCAATTGATGCGATTATTGATTTGGCCTGACTGAGGCAAGCCTCAGCACGAAGTCGGCGCGCGTTGCGCGAGGGCGACTCCATGCGGGATCGCTCCCTGGACAAATCCGAGACACTCGACGGCGCCGCTTGGCTTTCCCGGGAGGGCGATCACGAGCGAAAGATCGACGATCGCTGCCAGGCTGCGCGAAAGAATTGAGTTGGGCGTGATCTTCATGGACTCTGCGCGCATCACTTCTCCAAAGCCTGGCAACTCGACGCGCATAATTGCGCGAATCGCCTCCGGGGTAAGGTCCCGCGGTCCGACGCCAGTGCCGCCAGTCGTCAGAATTAAGCCGCAACCTTGCTTTGAAAACGAACGAATCGTCTGCTGAATCCGTTCCGCGTCATCGGGAACAATCGCTTCCGACAGGACTTGCCATCCTGCCTTTTGCGCCGCTTCTCTCAGCGCAGGGCCGCCAAGATCCTGATAATCGCCTGCGCTGGCGCGATCCGAGATTGTGATAATACCAACTTGTATTTGCATTTTGCCGTAGGCGCCTCTACGAGCGTCACTGATGTTCGCTTCGGCGGTCACAGACTGCCACTACAGAGCGTTTCGTCTTCTCGATCAAACGCACGCTCCGAATTTCCATGTCTTTGTCCACTGCCTTGCACATATCGTAGATCGTAAGCAACGCAACGGTGACGCCGACGAGCGCTTCCATCTCTACTCCGGTCTGGGCAACTGTCTGAGCGGTGCATCTTACCTCGGCTCCTTCGTTGGAAGTAACAACGTCGATCTTAACGTCGCCGAGTGGCAGTGGGTGGCAAAGTGGAATCAGCTGCGCCGTCTGTTTCGCTGCTTGGATACCGGCGATCCGCGCGGTCGCGAAGACGTTTCCCTTGGCGATTTGATCTTTCTTAATCAGCTCGATCGTCTCGCGTTGAAGCTGAATCTTTCCACTCGCAACAGCTTTTCTCTTACTCATTGGCTTGGCCGAAACATCGACCATCTTGGCGCGACCATCAGCGCCGACGTGACTGAGTCGTTTCATTTCACCATGCTTGTCATTCTGAGCGAAGCGAACAATCTCTGATCATTCTTCTGTCAGGTACCAAGGACTAGTCAGAGATGTTTCGTTTCGCTCAATATGACAGAAAGCGTTCAATCGCCTGATGCTTAACCGCCGATTGCGATCATCCTACGATTCGGCTGGTATTTGTTTCGGAAATCATGCTGCTCCGGTTTTCGATCAACAACATCCAAAAAGAATTGCTTTAACTCCGCGTCGCTCGCACCGGCTCGCAGCGGTTTCATAATGTCGAACTCCAGATAGCTGCCGAGGCAGGGACGCAATTTGCCGTCGCACGTAAGACGCAACTTGTTACAGCTTTCGCAGAAATGGAGGTTGGTCATTGCACCGATAAAGCCAATGCGCTGCGGGCGCCCCGGGATTTGGTAATACGTGGCCGGGCCGTTCGTTCGAAACTCAGCTTCAGGAATCAAAACTCCGTAATGCGATTCGATGATCCTCTTCGCCTCGTGGATCGGCAGGAAGTTTTTGTCATCAAGCACTTCGGTTGTGCTAACCGGCATCATTTCGATGAAACGAAGAATCAAACCGCGTGACGCTGCGAATTCTATCAATGGAATTAGTTGGTCCTCATTTCTGTCGCGCATGAGGACCGTGTTCAACTTAATTTGCTCGAAGTCCGCGGCCATGGCTGCGTCGATCCCACGGAGAACCTGTTCATGGAAATCGCGGCCGGTAATTTGCGAATAGATCGCTCGATCTAATGTATCGAGTGAAATATTAACCGATCCCACACCGGCTTCGCGTAAAGCGCCGGCCATCAGTTTTCCCGGAGCGCCTTCACGAGCGAGCAACGTTCCATTTGTGGAAAGACCGATGCTTGTGATGCCTGGGATTTGAGGGATTCGTCTGATGAAATCGATCACGTCACGGCGCGTAAGCGGTTCGCCACCGGTGACTCGCACTTTCGAGACGCCCAAATCGGCCGCAATACGCATGAGACGTAGCGTTTCTTCAAAAGACAGAATTTCCTCGCGCGGCAGCCACTCTTGTAATTCCTGCGGCATGCAATAGTTGCAACGCTCATTGCAGCGATCGGTGATCGAGACGCGGAGATATGATATCCGGTGGCCGTAGCGATCTTGCATGTAGCGGAACGTTACTGGCAGGGCAATGTTGAATCAAGAAACAGCAGCAATTGACTCTATATGGAGGAAGCGCGTATGATCGTCACGACATGAATCGTCGCGTCGTGTCCGTCGCGCTGACATTCGGGATAGCAGCAGCCGCGTTGCTTTTCACCAGTTGTGGAACCACCGGGCAGCGCATTTCCCAACATCCGGAAATCTATGGGCATCTCTCTCCACGGGATCAGGCGCTTGTGAGTCAAGGGCAGATTCGCCCGGGTATGACCATGGATGCGGTGTGGTTGGCCTGGGGAACGCCAGAGCAAAAGATCCCGGGCTACGGGCGTGGTCGTCCCACCGAGACATGGGTCTATCTGCGTTATGAAACACCTCCTAGCTACGGCGGCCCGTACTATTACGGGCCATTCGACTGGTCATACATACCCCCAAAGTTCCCCTACCCGTCCAAAGGAGTCACTTTCGCCAACGGCAGAGTTGTTTTCTTCCGCCATTTACCGGCACCGCCGCCGTACGGTTGGTAAACAATTTCGTTCGCATTCTGCCGGGAAACGAATCACTGTACCGCGACGCCTCAGCAATGGCTTACCGCTCTTTTCGCAGTTTCCTCGACGCTCTTGAGAAGGCGGGCGAACTGAAACGCGTGGCAATTCCCGTCGATACTGATCTACTCATCGCAGAGTGGGCGGACCGTGAGATGAAATCGCCCGGAGGCGGAACAGCGCTTCTATTCGAGCAACCGATTGTCGATGGAAAAAAATCAGGATTTCCCGTTGCAATCAACACGATGGGATCGCGCAGCCGAATGGCACTGGCCCTTCAGGTTCCGGACATTGAAGATGTCGCCCGAGAAATTCAACTTATTCTGAAAGCAAAACCGCCAACGGACCTGCGCGAAGGTTGGAATTTGCTCAAACAAGGAATCCATCTGTTGCACGCGCGTCCAAAGTCCGTACGCGATGCGCCGTGCCAGGAAGTGGTGCATCTCATCCAAAACGGAGGCGGCTTTTCTTTGGACGATCTGCCGATCCTCAAATGCTGGCCCAAAGACGGCGGACTTTTTATCACGCTGGCAAACGTGCACACGCGCGATCCCGAGACCGGGGCCCGCAACGTCGGCATCTACCGAATGCAAGTTTACGATAGACAAACGACCGCAATGCACTGGCAGCTTCACAAGGTCGGCGCACGACACGGCAAGCGATATTACGAGCGCGGGGAGCGCATGCCGGTCGCCGTCACACTGGGCGGCGATCCCGTGTATACCTTCGCTGCGACTGCACCGCTGCCGGACGGGTTGGACGAGCTTCTGTTCGCAGGTTTTTTGCGAAGAAAATCAATCGAACTTGTTCGCTGCAAGACGATCGACCTTGAGGTACCGGCGGACGTCGACTTTGTGTTGGAAGGGTATGTCCAACCTGGCGAGCTGCGCCCGGAGGGACCGTTCGGCGATCACACCGGTTATTACACTGCCATCGAGGATTACCCAGTATTTCATTTAACGGGAATTACGCATCGGCGTGACGCAGTTTATCCAACAACGATCGTCGGTATCCCGCCGATGGAAGATTATTACATCGGGGACGCGAGCGTGCGTATTTTGCTGCCGGTCTTCAAAATGAATTTTCCCGAAATTGTGGATATGACGCTACCGCCCGAAGGTGTTTTCCATAATCTGGTCTTCGTCAGCATCCGAAAGCAATATCCTTACCAAGCGTTCAAGGTGATGCACGGCCTGTGGGGCATGGGCCAGATGATGTTCAGCAAGTACATCGTGGCCGTGGACGAAGATTGCGATGTGCACAATACAAGCGAAGTGCTCTTCCGGCTGTGCGCAAACACCGATCCCTCGCGCGACACCACCGTCATCAAGAATCCAAGCGATTCGCTCGACCACGCCCCGAGCGAACAAAACATCGGCTCACATATGGGGTTTGATGCGACGCGCAAATTGCCCGGCGAAAATTATCATCGTGTGTGGCCGGAATTGTTGAAGATGACCGATGAAGCGAGAGCGCTGGTGGATGCACTCCAAGTGCAAGCGCGCTGATCCGATCTTCGACGGTCAGTTACGGTTTGCGAAAAAGCCGGCCTGTATCTACGTCACGCGTAAGTCCACCTGGTGGAACTCCTCGAAGGTCATAGACGCGTCCTGTATAAGGACTGTAGTAAAGACCTGGCGTCCCCGGCCCAGCGCGCGTATGGAAAGCCACCCGGCGGCGGCGGGCCATAACGCGCAGCTTGATTCTCTTGAATAATTGCGCCGGTTAAAGCACCGGAGGCTGCTCCTGCGGCTGCGCCAATTGATGCGGCCCGAACATGACCAGTCGTCGCGCCACCAATAATCGCTCCAGTCGCAGCACCCCATGCTGCGCCCTGACCAACTGGAGTGTCGCATGAGGCAAGAGCGAAACAAACCACACCGATAGCCAAGATAACCGTAAGAATCTTCGTCCCCAAAGTGCAATTCCGTTGCACATTAAACCGCGCAGCCCGCCTGGTGTTGCGGGAGCACCCTCAAGATCGCCTTTGTTTGCTGGTGCTAGGGGTATACAAATACTTTCTTTGCACGTATGTCCAAGACCAACCCGCCATGCGAAACCTTCGAGCAGTCATACTGTTGATATGGCGGATATGGGCTTGTTACAACTCCCGAAGGATCATGCGGGTTACGGGTCCCAAGCGGATAGTGGCCTATCTTTGGGGCTGGGTATTTCTTGTCAGCATCTGCTTTCGTGATCGCTGTCGCTGTCATCACCGGGTGGGTCGTGCGGGAATCAACTGCATCCCTCCCCCCCTGCGCGTACAGAGTCGTGCCCAGCACAAACAGCCCAGTTACAACTGCTGACAGAATTTTCAGTGAATTTGCTTTCATATTCGTTGGTAAAGTTTCGCAATCGGGAAGTCAGACGGATGCTCAACGCGACAAATTCAAAAAAGTTTTGAGC
>JBKPLM010000164.1:0-14267 GCA_046731655.1 Verrucomicrobiota bacterium
AAAAATTGGTTTGTTTGTTCCGTCGTCCATTTTGGCTGGTGAATCTCGGCGCGGTCGATCCAGCTAAGCAGGGTGGCCGTTACCAAAGCAGACCCATGCCCAAAAGACATCCCCTAAAATTGTCCGTATTACTGCGTCGCTATAACAACTGCGATAATACAGCGACACCAGGATCCATAATCGCGAGCGCTGCTTGGGTAACCACACACAGTGGCAGCCCCGAGCGATTCAACGTCTTGATTATCTCCCGGGTTTTTTTATATGCGTGATCTATGCCTGAAAGGTGATCGACCCGTTCTCTAAATGCAGTCTCCATTTCATTGGCTGCTTCTCGTGAAGGTCGCTCTGGCTGTGGAGCGTCGCTTACATTTGCGCAAAGAGACATCGCCTTTTTGATTACTGCCGGGTCGGTAGCAGGGTCATCGGGCTTAAAATCAGCCGGCACATTGGAACTGTTGATTCGTTCCGCGAGCGGTTCCAGGCATTCTGCGCTATAGGGTTCTTCAAGGAAGTCAAGCAACGAACGCATAGTCGACTCGGGATTATCGATTAAGTCCGCGTACCGGATGCGATAGACCACGCGTGGCCCATAGGCTTGCTCGGCCTTAATGCACGCTCTGACGGTTCGGAGCCAGTATTTGTAGGCCTTTTCTTCATTGGCAACTAGCGGGATGCCGGCTACGCGGTGGAAATTCAGCATCGAGCGCACAACTGCGCCAACCTCTCGAAAGATATGGACGAAACAAGCGTCCGGAAACAGCTTACGCAAGCCACAAATGAAGAGGGAATATTCTGGCGTTCCATCGACCCACCGCGTCTTAGGACCCGACGCTGTATTTATAGCATTAGAAAAACGCCCTTTAAGTTCCGACAGCGGACTCTTGGGCCGACGCTTTTTTTCGAGGTCCTTGCGATGCGAAAGGATCAGATCGTTGATACTTTGACCAAATGCGGCGAACATTTCGTCCTCTTGAATATCCATGGCGCTCAAGATAGAGCGATCGCCACGTGCCGAGCCAACTTGATAGGCCATAGCCACATTGACCGCGAAGTTTCCCATCCAATTTGACTCTGGCACTGGAAAAATATTAGGGTGCCGACCCAGACACCAAGTGAGAATGCTCGTTCCTGAACGTGGTGATCCCACGATAAAAATCGGCTTGTTTATGTTACGCTGCATCCAGTCCCTATGGATTATTTGCCTTTTGGCGAGCAGTCAAGTTTTGAGCATGCTTACTGTAGGCGCTTTTTTTTCGAAGGCTACTTTTTGCAATTTGCTAACGCGCCATACCGGACTGAATACCTGGGAGGGCAGCATAATTCACATCTATCGGAGCCCACTTCGTATGTGCGCTTTGCCCGATGGATCCGATCAAGATTAGTCCAGGTGAGGTACCGACAAAAGACCGACGTCCTTCTCCCTCCGAGGCCTTTGCGATTGTGAAAAGCGAGCCGGACCTTCGCGTTTATGAGGACCTCGCTTCCAACTTCTCGGCAAGATCAATACTTGTACTTGGGATTTTTCGGGGAGGGAGCCACGTGTTCCTGGACAACCCTCCAGACTCGAATCTGAGAGATTACGGCCGTAGAAACCAACAACATCTGATCCGCAAGGCGAAGAGCGCGGTTCGTAGGGCCGACGTTTCCCAGAATCTTGAGAATGGATCCCACCCCGAAGCGATCATCTTGGTCATCGGATCCCGACAAATAAATCGCGGCCGAACATGAGACCATGTTCCTTGGCATCGAAAGTCCGAATTTCGGAAAAATTTCCTTTTTCCTCCATAATCGAGCGGACCCAATCTCGGTCGATGTTCACTTTCAGCCTCTCCTTATATTGCGGTTCAACTGAGTAGCCCATTTCTAAGAAGCAAAGCCGCTTTGTCTTGGCAAAGAGCCACTCCAGGCATCTAATTCCTCGCTCCACCGTAGTCTGAATCATAAGCCATTGAAAGACGGCAAACGCCGACGTGACATCAAAGAAGCGATCTTGTGTCTGCTCGAGATAATCAAAAGCGTCTTGGACGACGTAGCGAGTGTATCCTTCACGGAAGTAAGCATCCAAAATTTTGGCAACCGCGATATCGGCTTCGACCAAGTCCACGCCTTCCGTATAAAATCCCAGGCGCCGAATGCGATTGCAAAAGTAGCCCGTATTACAACCAATATCGAGATAAGTAGGAGGATTTGGGGCGACTGCTGCGGGGAGACCTACATCTTCGATCACCCGCGCCATCAATTCGACTCTAGCTTTTGAGTCTGGACGCACGATTCTCCAGCTCGCGCACTCAGGCAATTCATCAATCGGCTGATAAATCGCCTTCTCGCCCGGATGCGGTCCCTGCCGTTGCAGCCGTTCGAGCAAATCGCAGCGCGCTGTCGCTGCCATCTCGGCGCTGCATTGGGAACAAAGCGCGATTGTGACATCAGGCGCTGGGTGATCAGACGCCGGGTTTAGCAGGCCTGTTGAAGCCTCTCTTTCGCCGCATTTTTCACATCGCAGTTTGAAGATCGTCTCCGTCACTCGGTGATTTCTGAGGAGCTCTAATTGCGGGACAGATGGAGTAGAAACTATCGTTTCAAGTCCGCGCCGTGACGCATCAAGCCAGTGCGGCACGATTTCTGGTCCGAAGAATTGAGCTTCTTCAAATGCTGCGACGGTTCCCTCAGATAACCCTTTAAGGATGCTCATCGCTTCAGTTGTGGAAACGAAATGATGAAGTGGGCAGGTCAGCTCGGGACGCCGGCAGCCGAGAAGCCGCTGTACACGCAGCCTTTCGCGCTGCGCCAGTGCAGGGGATTCGCTACAAGCGAAAGTCGCAACCGGTTGGCCGCGAGCAATTGCGGAATTGACTACTTCGATCAGCCGGCTGGACTTACCGGAACCGGGCAGACCAGTAAAGACCTGGAGCGACATCGAGCCAATGTGCAATGGCATACCGGCAATGCAACGGAAGGTGTGCCCTGTTTTAGAAAAGTCTCGTTCGCAACTGCAGCTTTCCGCTTCCGTCCGCAATCATTGAGAAACGAGCGGCTGAATATCAGCCGTAGTCTTTCAGATAATCGGTTGCTTTCGCAGGGCGCCGACGCATCCAGAAAGTACCTCCGCCCCACCACCGTGAATTCGCGAAGGGCGCTTTGAGATCTTCCATCGTTTGTCTTCCATGAGATCACAACGCGGCCTTGCCCGAAAGAAATAGTATTCGGGGTTGCACTGATTTTTGCCGTACGTCTCGCGTCCGCTTCGTGGCACTCGCTCCTAAGAAGCAGGATCAACTTTTCGCTGCGACAGCAACGTCTTGCTGTTTCGCTATTGCCGATAGCGCCGGACTGTTAAGGTGGTCATCGCTAAATAAGAACTCTAGCCTTTTACGCGCAGCGTCGGTCGAATACAGATTGCGTGTTTTCATGATGCCGTTCTCTGAAAGTCGCGTCCAGAGGTCTTCCGATTCGTAAAGCTCAATGAGTGCCCGGGCAAATTCTTCAGGCTCGTCGGCGACGAGAATGTCTTCGCGATCCTGAAATTCCATGCCTTCGATAGCCAGAGATGTTGCAACCACTGGTACACCAAAAGCCATGCTTTGGTTGATCTTGCCTTTCACGCCGGCCCCAAATCGCAGCGGCGCAACGGATAGCTTTATACTATCAAAGAACGGACGCACATCTCTCTGCAATCCTGCTACAACAATCCTCTCAGTTGCCAATGCAGCGACTTCTGGCGGCGCCTTATCGCCAATGATATAAAATTTGGCGTCGCGTAGATGTTCGCTCACCAGGGGATAAATCTCCCTCACGAAGAAGAGAACCGCGTCAATGTTTGGCCGGTGTTGGAACCCACCGATAAAAAGCCAATCTCGCCGCAGCGCAAACGGGGTCTTCGAGCCCGGGACCTCGACAATCGTTGAGACAATCTCAATGGACTTATCCGGCCTGGCTTCGCGGAGAAGCTTTTGTTCCACGCTGCTCACCACCCAGGTCTCATCAGCTTGGTCAATGAGATCGTATTCCAGCTCTTCGTGTTGGCGCGCCTTTTCCCGCGTCTCCGAGTTGTTGGTAATCTCGGCCTCTCGATCTGTGCGAACAAAGTGTAGGTCGACAGTATCAAAAATGATGCGGCTGCGCGGCGCGCACAGCCGAGCATCTGCGATATGTTTACGAGCAAAGTCGCATCGACTTAAGATCACAGCGTCGAACTCGGGGCCATGGGAAATGAGATAATCGCGCACTGTTTTGAAATAAGGGTGATAAATGATTTCAATCCCACGCTTCTGCAATTCGTGTCCGTAGGGCGAGATATTCGCAAGATTATCAGGAACAAATGTCACGCGATGGCCCAACTGATGAAGGATGTTAAGAATATGGAACATCCGGACTGATCCCGCGTCCTTATCGGACATTGGAAGATGATGGTCGATCACCAAAATGTTTTTACGGCCAGGAGGAGGCTGATGCAAAAACGCCGAATCGCCAGGAGCCGGTTTTGCCATGAGCTCAGCGGTCCAGGTTTCGGCGAAGGTCGAGCGATTGATCTCTTGATGCTTTTTTGTGCCCGTCGAGAGATCAATGCCCCCGGTCACACCTTCGTAGTGAATGACCTCACTGAGCGGCTGATACAATACCTTGTAACCGGCCCGGCGAACTTTGAATGCCAGATCCGTATCCTCGTAGTAGGCGGGCGCATAGCGCGAATCAAATCCGCCCAAGCTGAGAAACAACTCCTTTGGAGTCATCAACGCTGCTGCTGAGCAATAATCAACTTCACGCAGATAATTGTACTCGGGTTTTTCTGGATCATCAGATTTGCCATAGTTCCATCCCGATGCATCGCGCCAGATGATCCCGCCTGCTTCCTGCAATCGGCCGTCTGGATAAAGAAGTTTTGAGCCAACGATGCCGGCGCGCGGCTCCTCGGCAAACGTATCGATCAGCGCAGTTAACCAGCCTGGCCTTACAAGTGTGTCATTATTCAAGAAGACGAGGTATGTGCCGCGCGCAGCTTGTGCGCCGCGATTGCACGAGGCGATGAAACCCGAATTCGTTTCGTTGCGCAGGTAGACAACGCCTGGCGTGCGCGGGACAGCCTCCGCGGTGTCGTCCGTCGAGCAATCATCTACCACAATGACCTCAAAGTGCTCCGTTCCCGGATTCTCCTGCAGAGAAGCCAAGCAGGCTTGGGTGAAGCGGAACTGATTGAACACTGGAATGACAATTGAAATTTCGACCTGCTCAAAGACGGGAAACCCAACGGGGCGTGTCGGCTCAGGGGGTTCGGCAGGGGCCAGCCGCTGCGCTGAAGCAGAAGGTGAGCCTGAGATCAACGCCTGAATCTCGTCGTCAATCGTGGCAGCTTTCGGGTGACTCGTTCGCCACTCCTGATATCCCGAAATAGCTTTTTCCAAATGTCCGAAGCCTAATAAAGCTTTGGATTGCGCAGGAGAAAGCTTTGCCTTTATCGCGGCGACTGGATTTGCAATTTGCCACCGCGCCGAAGCGCGAAGCCGGGCCGCTGCGTCACCGACCTCGTCCAGAAAGCGGCACAGCCTTTTCGTGGCCTTCAGCTGTTGCCGTAGACGATTTTGCAGCTCATCTACCTGAGCTTCGCTCGCTGCCAGGCTAACGCTTTTCGCTCGCAAGGATTCCCGGGTCTTGTCGATTTGGCGTTCGTATTCGGCGCGCTCTTTTTCGTGGTGAACGGCAAATTCACGGAGCTCCCGCTCGAGATGCTCGATAAGAGCGATCTTTTCCGGAATGGAGGCATTTAGCCGCGTGACCGATCCAGAAAGCAAATCGGGTTCCTCCTTTTTCGCGCCTTGTGAGGCCTTTACGTATCTTTGTCTGGCCTCGCTAACTAAAGCGTGATAAAACTCGATCACGTCGTCGGACACGCGAGCATCGATAAGGTCGTCAATGCTGAAGCGAGTGTGCCGTCTTTGTTTTGCTACAAGCGCCGCTGCGCTGACTACGTCGGCGTTGGGCAATCCAATGAATTCGGCGATTCGCCGCAATTCCGCTTCCGCGTCTTTGAAAAACAAATCGTAATGAGTTACTAGCCGGTTTTGCTCGTTTGTGGCTCCGATCAAGCGCCGGTTATAGATTTCCCACAACCGCAACCCAAGGGAGTAAGAGCTTCCATTCCGTTCTCGCATCGAGTGAGCCACTTCAAGCGGATTACGTACGACCACCAGTGTTTTTAGTCGGGGCAGTAGGTCCTGCCAGAACGGCAACGTCAAGCTGTTGCGCGGGTCCTTCCAACCCCAAACCTTTATTGAATCAAAGCGTTCGATTAGCAGCTGTGCCTTCGTTCGCAACGGGTCGAGCGAGGGTTGTTTGATGTCCTCATCAGCTTTGGGCGGCAGATCCCAGGCACCGCCAAGCTCACTTAACAATTCGTCATTCAGCGCCACGAACCCGAGATGTTCCCAGAACCCATCAGGGTTATCGGCCTGAGCAGGCATCAACTCGCTTTTTGACCCAAGAAAGAGTCCGCAGGCGTGCAATAGCCTAGCGACCATCGATGTTCCCGAGCGGTGTGCTCCGGCAATGCAAATCGCTGTCTGAGTATCAGCGCTATTTTTCACGCAAAAACCCTACACAACGATGGGCCGCCCAGTGCGTCAAGCCGATTAGTCAGGGAAGAAGGAGCTGACGTTTGGGCGCCCTTCATCTCTGCAAAATCTTTGGTCGCGCAAATTCTGGCGATACCTAAGATTCACCAATGCAGCGAACTGACGGCCGTGGTCCAGATGAAATCCGCTCGCTTAATTTCGAGTTAAACGTCGCGCCTCGTGCAAGCGGTTCGGTGCTTGTCTCAATGGGGCAAACACAAGTGATCTGCGGTGTCACCATCGAAGAGACGGTACCGCGCTGGATGAAAGAGCAGGGAGTGACTGGCGGCTGGCTTACAGCTGAGTATTCGATGCTCCCATATTCAACGCAGACGCGAAAGCCGCGCGACGTTGCAAAAGGCCGCCTCGACGGTCGCAGTGTAGAGATTCAGCGCTTGATCGGTCGCTCGCTGCGGGCAGTTGTCGATCTGGAGAAGCTGGGGCCACGCACGATCTGGATCGATTGCGATGTTTTGCAAGCCGATGGAGGAACACGCACCACTGCAATCACCGGAGCCAGTCTGGCCCTGGCCATAGCCTGCAGGAAACTTGTGAGGGAAAAAAACCTCGACACAGCTCCCATGCAGAAATTGGTCGCAGCGGTGAGTGCCGGCATTCTGGACGGGCAAGCCGTACTGGATCTCAATTACGAAGAGGACAAGCTCGTCACCGTTGACTTCAATCTTGTCGCTACCGAGGACGGCGAATTCGTAGAAGTGCAGGGCTCTGGTGAAGAAGCGACTTTTTCGGACTCGCAATTGGATGAAATGCTAGCTCTCGCACGCAAAGGCATTGCGTCATTGATCGGCGCGCAACGCGCTGTTTTGGCGCGAATCATGGTTTCGCCGCCAGAATAGAGTGCGCAATCAGCCGGCAATGCGGCGCAATTAGTTTGCGTCGCCGACCCTTTCGCGCTAGAGCCAGACGCTGCGCATGACAAAGGCGTTAATCACCGGCATCACTGGCCAGGACGGCAGTTATCTTGCCGAACTGCTACTGGAGAAAGGCTACGAAGTTCATGGGATCATTCGCCGCGCCAGCACGTTTAACACTTCGCGCATTGATCATCTTTACGCTGATCCCCACATCAACGGCGTGCGATTGTTTCTGCACTACGGAGATCTGAGCGACTCCGTGAACCTGGTGAAGCTTCTTTACGACCTGAAGCCGGATGAAATTTACCATCTGGCGGCGCAGAGCCACGTGCGCGTGAGTTTCGACATTCCTGAATACACTTCCGACGTCACCGGTGGAGGTACGATCCGCATTTTGGAAGCAATCCGCGAAGTCGGTTTGCGTTCTCGTTTCTATCAGGCATCAAGCAGCGAAATGTTTGGAAAGGCGCAGCAAGTGCCGCAAACCGAGAAGACGCCGTTCTGGCCGCGCAGCCCGTATGGTGTGGCCAAGGTGTTCGCCTATTGGGCGACGGTAAACTACCGCGAGAGCTACGGGCTTTGCGCGAGTAATGGCATTTTGTTCAATCACGAAAGTCCGCGGCGGGGCGAAACCTTCGTCACGCGTAAAATCTCGCGCGCAGTCGCCGCGATCAAACACGGGCTGCAAAAGGAATTGTTCCTCGGCACTCTCGATGCCAAACGAGATTGGGGATATGCACCCGAGTACGTGGAAGGGATGTGGCGAATCCTTCATCATGGAGATGGGGACGATTTTGTGCTGGCTACTGGCGAAACGCACAGCGTGCGTGAGTTTGTCGAAACGGCCTTTTCACATGTCGATCTCGATTGGAAGGAATTTGTCAAACACGACCCACGTTATGAGCGTCCGGCAGAAGTAGATCTCCTGATCGGTGATCCCTCCAAAGCGAAAAAAATTCTCGGCTGGGAACCAAAAGTACGATTTCACGAGCTCGTCCGCCTCATGGTTGACGCGGACCTGGAATTGCTTTCTCGAGAAACGCCAAGAAAACATCTCGGTCAGTTGCCGTGAGCTGTGACCGCGGTCCGGCGTCAGCGACGTCGGCTGCAAAAGACGATATCCAAATTCCGGGCGAAATTCCCCACGTCGTCATTATCATCGACGAATTAGTCGATTTGATGTAGGCACCGCTAGATGGCAGCAGGCGATTTGACGCAAAGTTTGTCAAACCATTCTGCCGCACTACATGAGTGGGCGCGCCCACTCGTCGCGTCCTACTCGCGTGAATCGATCGCAGCGAGCTCCGCCTCAACCATTTCACGCACAAGTTGCGCGAAACTTCCGGCCGGCTTCCAACCAAGTGTTTTCCGAATCTTTTCCGCACAGCCGACCAGTCTCACCGGCTCGGTAGGACGATCGAACGAAGGATCGTGCTTTACGTATTTCTCCCAAGGGAGATCGACAACGTCGAAGGCTGCTTCGACAAACTCACGTACGGAATGTGTCTCTCCGGTTGCCACTACATAATCGTCGGCTGTCTCGTGCTGCAACATTAGCCACATCGCCTGGACGTAATCTTGGGCACGGCCCCAATCTCTTCGGTTTTCTAGGTTTCCGAGAACAACATTATCATCGCGGTTTCGAGCGATCCGTGCGGCCGCGCGTGCGATCTTGCGCGTCACGAAATTTTCACCGCGGCGTGGCGACTCATGGTTGTAAAGGATACCATTGCAAACAAACAGTCCGTACGATTGTCGATAAACCCGTGCCAACTGCGTTGCGAACGCTTTGGCGCAACCATACGGGCTCGTGGGCCGGAGCGGAGTGTTCTCAGTTTGCGGCGAAGCCGAGGCGTCTCCAAAAATCTCCGCGCTCGAAGCGTGATAAAATTTCACCGGCGACGGGTGTGCGCGCACGATTTCCAGCAACCGCAGCGTTGCCATGCCAGTCTCCTCGCAAGTCGATTCGGGAATTTCGAAACTCAGGCCGACATGGCTTTGCCCGGCGAGATGATACAGCTCTGTCGGGCAAACATCGTCGAGAATTCGACGCAAGGTCGTGCTATCAGAGAGGTCGCCATAGTGGAGAAATAAGCGGCGACCGTAATTTTTTTCATCGCGCCGCAGATGCTCGATGCGCGATCGCAACAGATTGCTCGTGCGCCGCACGATTCCATGCACCGTATAATCTTTCCCCAGGAGCAATTCAGATAAATAGGAACCGTCCTGACCGGTGATTCCGGTGATCAGGGCGACTTTCGTAGACTCTTTCATCTAGAATCGAACCATGTCTTGCCGAGCTTCGTAATCATCAAAGAGAAAATAATCAAGCTTGTTGGCTGCTGTCGCGGGAGACACCGAGAGAGCATCTCGGCAAAACACCGTAGGCAGGGACGGCGCCCCTCGGGATCCGGACATCGCAGCGCGATGTCCTTATCGCATCACGAATGGCGCTGTATTAGTGTCAGCCATCGAATGAGCCGACACGAGACTTGGAACGGCAGCCGCGAGCGGCGCGTTGACAATAGTTACCGCGGCACCGGTTCCTACGATGTCATAGAGTTGTATGATGTCGCTCGAGCGCATCCGAATGCATCCATAGCTCGCAGGCATCCCGATCCACCGTTCCTCCGGCGTGCCGTGAATGTAAATGTCTCGCGAGAACGCATTGGCGTTTTGCGCTTCCAGTCCACGAAGCCAGAGAATGCGCGTGACGATTGGATCGCGGCCCGGCGAATCCGGCGCAACGATTTCACCAGTGCGTAGCCGATCCTTGAATACTGCACCGGGCGGCGCGTTGTCGCCGATTTTTTTGGCGATTTGCATTTTGCCCAGTGGCGTAAAACGGCTGCCGCGCAAATCGCCTAACCCGAACTTCGACGTAGAGACTGGATAAATTGCCAGGATGTTGCCGCGATCAATCAGGGCGAGTTTTTGTTCACGCGTGCTGACTACAATCTGATGCTTCGTGTCCGGTGCCGCGCAGGACGCTAGAAAGACAGCGAGAAGCAAGAGGCAGGGACGGCTCGTCGAGCGATTTGATCCTGGAGTGGCAGGCGCGTCGCCTGCAACATCCACCAAAGAAGTCGACACGGCTGCCTCTACAGGTCGCGCGCCGCCATTATTTATGTTCATGCCCGATTGAACTGAAAAAACCCTTCCGCGGTTTCGGTTGTCGCCTCGGCAACTTCTTCCAGGGGAATCTCTCGCGCTGCCGCGATCGTTTCTGCCACGATGCGTGTATACGCCGGTTCAGAGCGTTTTCCGCGAAAAGGGACAGGCGCCAGATAGGGGCAATCGGTTTCCACCATGAATTTCCAGAGCGGGATTTGTGCCGCAACTTCTCGCACAGCCGCGCCGTTTTTAAAAGTAACAATGCCAGTAAACGAAACGAGGTGGTCAAGATCGAGAACTTCATTTGCCTCATCAAGCGAGCCGCCGAAGCAATGAAAAACGCCGCGAAGTTTCCCCGTGTAAGGTCGCATGATCTTAAGCGTATCCTCCCATGCATCGCGCTGATGGATCACCACGTTTAGCCCCAGTTCCATCGCAAGATCGAGTTGCTGTTGAAATAAGCTTGCCTGTTTCGACTTGTAAGCGCCGTCGCGAATTTGGGCTTCGATTTCTTCGTCGGTCTCAGTTCGCAGCGCGGACATGACCTGGACCTGCTCTTCTTTCGCAACTTGTTCGCTCGGCAAACGGTGGTAATCGAGCCCGGTTTCACCGATCGCCACCACGCGTGGGTTCATCGCCAGCTCGCGCAACGGCGTGATCACGTCCTCCGCCTCTTCAACAGACGTTGGATGCACGCCGATTGTCGCAAAGACGGCTGAATGTTTTTCTGCCAGTTCGATTGCGCGCCGACTGCTTTCCACCGTCGTGCCGACCGTGATGATGCGCGTTACACCGGCATCGTTTGCTCGACGCAGTACATCGTCAAGGTCATTGGCGAAATCCGAGTAATCGAGGTGGGCGTGAGTTTCGATGAGCATGAGCGTTGAAAGGTGAAGTGTTAAAGCGGTTCAAAGAATAGGCGGCCAGTGTTTCGCTTCAACGCATTATCGGTTCAACGATTATTACCATTCGATGATCGTGCTCGCCCAGGTTAGTCCGCCGCCAAATACAATCATCAGGACGTAATCGCCGGGCTTGATCCGCCCGCTGCGATTGGCTTCATCCAATGCGATGGCGACGGCTGCAGCCGAGGTGTTTCCATAGCGATCCAGGTTCACAAACATCTTATCGCGCGATATACCGAGCCGATCCGCGATCGCTTCGATGATACGAAGATTCGCCTGGTGCGGAATAACGCAGGCGATGTCCTCGATGGAAAGTCCAGCCTGGTCGAGGACTTTCCTGGCCGCGTTCAACATTGCGGTGACGGCTTGTTTGTAAACTTCCTTGCCGGTCATGTGGATCGTTGCCAAATGCATACCGGCATTTTCCCGGGTGATCGGGCAGCGCGAACCCCCGCCAGGCATGAATAAAATATCGGTATACTGACCGTCGCTGCCAATGTGAGTGCTAATCACACCGTGAGTGCTGCCGCGGTGGCGCAAAACAGCAGCCCCAGCGCCATCTCCAAAGAGGACGCAAGTATTGCGATCGGTCCAGTTAGTGATTGATGTCAATTTGTCGGCTCCGATCACAAGGACGGTGTCGTGGGTATGTGAGGTAATGAATTGCTGTGCGATCTCCAGGGCAAAGAGAAAGCCAGCGCAGGCCGCGGAAACATCGAGACAGGCGGCGTTGGTTGCTCCGATCTTCTTCTGAACGAAGCAGGCTGTGGCCGGGAAAAGCATATCGGGAGTGGCCGTTGCCACAATGATGAGATCGATCTCTTTCGGCGAAATCTTTGCCTGCTCGATCGCCTTGTGCGCGGCTTTGGTCGCCATATCGCTGGTGTTTTCATCCTTTGCCGCAATTCGGCGTTCCTTGATGCCGGTGCGCGTGATGATCCAATCGTCGCTGGTGTCCACTATGCGCGAGAGGTCCGCGTTGGTCAGGATCTTTTCAGGCACGTAACTGCCTGTACCGATGATCGAGACCGTCCGCAGCGCTTTATTGGAGCGCGGGTTCGAGCGAGGCTGTCGTTTCATAATAACGGCGAATCTCCTCGACGATATGCGGGTTTACCTGTTGTTCAATCGACTCCGCCGCTACTCGCAGCGCGTTCTTGATTGCCAGTGGCGTGCTCGCGCCATGCGCGATGATGCAGATCCCGTTCACGCCGAGAAGCGGACTGCCGCCATACTCTTCATAGTTCGTCTTGTCCTTAATAGTTCCGATGGCATGCCTAGCGAGGAATGCGCCAGCCTTTCGCATCGTTGTGCGCATGAGCTCGTGCTTGAGCCATTGAAACATCGCCACCGCGATCGATTCGCACGTTTTCAAGATCACGTTACCGACGAATCCGTCGCACACGACAACTTCAACCGGATCTTCAAAGAGATGTCGACCTTCTATGTTGCCGACGAAGTTAAGCGAACTTGGTTTGAGCATCTTAAACACTTCCTTGGTTAATTCGGTGCCCTTAACGTCCTCGTCACCGAGCGAGACCAAACCAACGGTCGGATTCTTGTAATGGAGAACATGACGTGAATAGACCGAGCCCATGAACGCGTATTGAAGAAGATGTTCTGGGCGCGCATCGATATTCGCGCCAGCATCGATCAAAACAAAGACATTCGTCTCGGTCGGAAGCACGGCCGCGATACCCGGTCGATCAATTCCTGGCAACGTGCGAAGCTTAATCGTGCCCGCGGCGACGGACGCTCCCGTATGACCTGCGCTCACGACGGCATCCGCTTGCCCACGCTTAACGAGATCGAAGGCACGGCTTACTGATGAATCCTTCTTTCGTCTGACCGCCGACCATGCGCGGTCGCTCATATCTACTACTTGTGTCGCGTGTGTGATCTCGATCCGGCTGTCGTTGCAGCCATGCTTCTTGAGTTCCGCTTCGATCCGCGCGGAGTCGCCAACCAGAAAAAGTTTATTGATGTGACGGTATTCGCGCAGCGCCATAACGGCGCCGGCAACGAGGTTGGGCGGACCAAAGTCACCGCCCATCGCGTCGAGGGCGATCTTCATCGGTGCGAAACTTTGCGGACTTTAGCCGCTGAATGCAACTTATTTGCCCTCAAGCGTCAGCACCTGCCGCCCGCGGTAGTAACCGCACGACGGGCAAGCGATGTGCGAGGGAACGGTGCTTCCGCACTGGGGACATTTGTTCAGATGCGGAGCATGCCAGCGGTTCGCCGCCTTGCGCGTGCGTAATCGCATCTTGGATGTTTTGCGTTTTGGGACTCCCATGACCGGCGTTCACAGAAGCACATCAGCGACAAAAATACAAACGCCGGAAGTGATTCGTTAAAAGGTTACAACGTTAAAAAGATCGGCGCGTCTGAGATTGTTTGAACCTTCGAACTCTTTTAACTTTTCAACTCTTTAACTTCAATTTATCTAGCGCGCTCCAATCCAATTGCCGCTTTGTATCTTGCTCAACGGTCTTCGGTTGTTTCGCTTTGCAAACACGATTGCCATCTCTGTCGCAGCGTGGATGCGCGGGCAGATTGAGCAAGAGGTCCTCGCGCATAAACGGCGTCAGGTCGACCGTCTCCGGTCCATGCAGCTCTGTGTGCACAGCAAACGCGGGCACTTGAATTTCGTGCACAAAATTCTCCAGACACGATACGCAACGCAGTTCTACTGGCTGCGCCAGCGAGCCTCTCGCCCAAAGGGCACCTCCAACAATGCCCACGTCGATATTGTAATGCAGTGGGCC
>JBKPLM010000165.1:0-6500 GCA_046731655.1 Verrucomicrobiota bacterium
GCGTAATGCACACCATCACCTTGCGGCGGTCATCTCGCGCAACGGAGCGCACCACGTAACCAAGATTCTCAAGGCGCGCCACCAAACCGCTTTCCGCTGCAGTGGTGTGCCCCATCTTCTATGCAATCGCAGACATGGTAAGGACTTCCTTCTGGTCGAGGAACGCGAGAAGAAAAAATTGCACAAAGGAAACGTTTCCGGGCGCGAGTTCCTTACAAAGACGCAGCAAGAAACGGCGCTGCATCTCCAGAACAATGTGAGAAAGCCGTTCCGCATCCGCACGAATTTGATCGGTCGGACTTCGTGCAAACGCGGTCAAGGCTCCCGTATTCAAGGCGATTAAGCTAAAAATGCGCGCATGGCCTGTCAAACCGCTCTGAACGCGAGAATTCGCTAATCCCAGGTTTGCACATCGACAATCGCACCGGCCTTCAACGATTCGCCCACGGCGACACGCAACAGCGCATTTGACTGGCTCAACCCAAAAAGCGCGTGCGATTCCTGGCGTCCAATAGGCGCGAACGTTCCCCCGTCGATTCTGCCGCGCACGTAATGCGCACGATCGCCTTCGTTCGCGAGATCGACGGCCAATCTTACCGGCGTTTTCGGTAGAGCAATGTTGTTCGCGCTCATCATTGTCAAAATCGCCGGACGGACAAACTGTAGAAACGTTACGAATGCCGACACCGGATTTCCCGGCAAACCGAATACAGCACATCCGCCGGCTTCACCGAACAGAAATGGTTTTCCTGGCTTAATCGCCACACGCCATACGTCGATCTTGGCTCCGAGCGAGCGTAGTGTTGCCTGAACCAAGTCATGCTCTCCGACCGAGACGCCACCGGTAACAACAAGGATATGATTTTTGATTCCGCGCTGGATCGCTTCGATCAATCGTTCGGGTTGGTCCGGGCAATGTTCGACTGATGTCACAGATGCGCCGAAGCGCTGCAACAGTGCCTGAAGCAATATCGAATTGCTGTCGTAGATTTGCCCGTGATCAAGTTTCCTTCCTGGCATGACGATTTCGTCACCGGTGGAAACGATTGCTGCGTTTACTTGGCCGCCAATTGTCACATCGGTCAAACCCTGCGACGCCAGGAGGGCAATCGTCGCCGGGCGAATCCGCTCGCCGCGCTCCAGAATTTTCTGACCCTCAGCTAAATCGCAACCGCGCCGTCGAATGAATTCGCCAGGATCGACACCGACATTTATCACGATCTCGTCGCCTTCGCGCGTCGTGTCTTCCTGCATGACAACCGCGTCCGCGCCGGCTGGCATCGGCGCGCCGGTAAAAATCCGAATCGCCTCGCCAGTAGAAATCCGGAGCTCCCGATCGATGCCAGCGGGTTGTTCGCTGACAACTCGTAATCGTGTGCCTTTTTTGGATGAGCTTGCCACGACGGCGTAGCCATCCATGGCCGAATTATCAAAATTCGGCAGGGGCAACCGCGCGACGACATCACACGCGCTAAAACAATCCAGCGCGTCCGAAAGCAGCACGGTTCGTTCCGGTCTGGGCTTGACCGCTTCCAGAATTCGATTGCGCGCCTCTTCCTCGCTGATCATCGCCCATCACTTCAATCAGCAATCAGCGATTGGCAATCAGCAATTCTTCGCGATATTCTCGCTTTGCTTTTGGTGAGGTGGCTGAGTGGTCGAAAGCAGCGCTTTGCTAAAGCGCCGTAGCCCAAAAGGCTACCGAGGGTTCGAATCCCTCCCTCACCGCGTTCCTCGTTGAATGGGAAAGAGAAGCGCCGACGGCAAGCGGTTCACTGTTCGGAGTGATGATCTGGATGTGGCGATTAATCGCCGTGAGCTCCTGTTGCGACCTACCGTAGCTTTACACCAAGGCTGATTGGCGACGGCCGCTTAAGGGTCTAAATTCCTTTGTGCAAACCGAAGGGCTTCGCATCCAAAATTTCATTAACGGTGAATTCGTCGAGCCCGTCGGTGGAAAATATCTCGACAATATCGAGCCGGCCGCCGGCAAGCCATATTCGTTAGTCGCCGATAGCGATGCGCGCGATGTCGATCTAGCCGTCGTTGCGGCGGAGGAGGCATTTCGTGACTGGTCCAAAAAAACTCTAGCGGAACGATCGAAATTTCTGCTGCGTATTGCCGATTTGATCGAGCGTGATCTGGAAAAACTCGCGCGCGCCGAGTCGATCGACACGGGTAAGCCGCTCTCACTTGCGCGCACTCTGGATATTCCGCGCGCTGCAAGCAATTTCCGGTTTTTCGCGACCGCGATCCTTCACGCCGACTCAGAGGCGCACATCACCGACAATGTCGCCTTCAACTACACGCTGCGACAGCCGCGCGGCATCGCTGGACTAATATCGCCGTGGAACCTTCCTCTCTACTTGTTGAGCTGGAAAATTGCGCCGGCCATCGCGGTCGGAAACACTGCCATCGCGAAGCCGAGCGAGCTCACGCCAATGACGGCTTACTTGCTTTGCGAGATTGTACGCGAAGCCGGGCTGCCGAACGGCGTCCTTAACGTCGTGCATGGCACCGGCCCGAATGTCGGTGCCGCGATCACCACACATCCGAAGATTAACACGATCTCGTTTACGGGCGGCACGGTGACCGGTCGCAAAGTAGCAGAGGCCTGCGCGCCGTTATTTAAGAAGGTTTCGCTCGAGCTCGGTGGAAAAAATCCGAACGTCATCTTTGCTGATGCTGATCTCGACGCGGCCATTGCAGGAAGCGTACGTTCCTCGTTCGCCAACCAGGGACAGATTTGTTTATGCGGCTCGCGCGTGTTCGTCGAACGTTCCGCTTATACGGATTTCATCGAGCGTTTCGTCGAGAAAGCGTCGCAATTGAAAATGGGCGATCCGCTCGACGAGAAGACAGACCAAGGCGCGATCGCAAGCAAGACACAGCTTGAGAAAATCAAGTTCTACGTCGATTTGGCTCAGAAAGAAGGAGGCAAGATCGCGCTCGGGGGTAGGGCGCCGGAATCACTCAACGAGCGTTGCCGTGATGGTTATTTCTTTCAGCCGACTGTAATCACAGGTTTGCCGGTGTCATGCCGCACAAATCGTGAAGAAATCTTCGGCCCGGTCGTCACGATCACTCCGTTCGACGACGAAGAGGAAGTGATTGCGTATGCCAACGATTGCGACTATGGCCTCGCCTCAAGCATCTGGACACAAAATCTGAGTCGCGCGCACCGCGTCGCAGAACGAATCAACACAGGCACAGTGTGGGTGAATTGCTGGCTGGTGCGCGACTTGCGTGTCCCGTTCGGCGGCATGAAACAAAGCGGCGTCGGCCGCGAAGGCGGTGAGGAAGCGTTGCGCTTCTTCACTGAGCCCAAAAACGTTTGTATCGCAAAGTAAAATCCATGCAGTCGGCCCGCGTTCATCCTCCACTACGCGCCTGCCTGCGTTTTTCGTTTACTATAATGGGCAGCATCTTCGTGCTGCTGCTGATCGCCGACTTGGGAAAGGGACGCCTCTCGTGGAACGAAGTCCAGCGAGCCATGACCATAACTTGCGTCGTTGGAGGTGGGATCGGGCTTTTTCTCTATGCAATCGGCTGGGCCTTTGCCACTACGATTAATGAAAGCGGATTGTATGGGCCAACGCTGTGGTGGCGCAGAACGATCGGTTGGAACGATATCGCTTCTGTACGACGCGTAACGGTCAAAGGAATTCCCTATTTACTCATCCGATCGCGTTCCTCGAATAAGGAAATCTGCCTGTGCAACCTTCGGGTTTAAAGAGAGGTCAATTCTAGAGCGCTTGCAAGACTTCATTCCAGCAAGCGATTCAGAAAAGATCAGAGGAAATCCTGTGTAACATACAAGATACAAAGCCCGTTTTCATTCGCGTGATCAGTGAAACACGAAGTAGTTGATCGTTGATCGACAATTGCCGATGGTCGGATATGTGCCGAGCCATCAAAACACTCCATAACTTCAATCCACCTGCGACGGACGACGAGATTCGCGCTTCGTCGCTTCAGTTCGTTCGCAAGCTGAGCGGTTTCACGAAACCTTCCAAGGCAAACGAGGCAGCTTTCAATCGGGCCGTCGATGATGTCGCGCACGTCGCACAGCATTTACTCGATTCTCTCGTGACCAACGCGCCGCCGCGCGATCGCGTGGCCGAGGCGACGAAAGTACGCGCGCGATCCGCGAAAAGGTTCAGCTCGCTCTCTGCCCCGGTTATGCCCGGGCATAATCACAGTTGAGCTGCAACCTCGAATCCCATTTTTCTACCTAACTTTTCAAAAGTTATCGTAGATCTTTAGAATTTGGCCATCCCAGTTCGCCCGATGTTTCGGTTTCTCGCCGGGTAGTGTAATACTCTGCTAATGGAGCCGGCGGACGTTGGCGGGAGAAGATTACGCACCGCCTTTGTTATCATTTTGGTGGTCGGGGTCTCCGGGCTGTTTCTGGCCGTAGCGTGGCCTTTCCTGCAATCTCTCCTGCTAGGCGCGTTGCTGGCCGGGTTATGCCACCCACTTTATCGGGGGATTACGCGGCTGCTTCGAGGCCGGCGATCACTCGGCGCGATCGTCACGCTTCTAATTCTTTTCATTGTCGTGGCTGGGCCGTTGAGCGCATTTCTGGGAGTGGTCGTGCGACAGGCGCTCGCTGTGAGTAATCAAGCGATTCCGTGGGTGCAACAACACTTCGGCGCCGCCAGCACTTTCAACGCACACGATTGGCTTGTGCAAAGGTTTCCGGCCTTGGCCGATCAGGTGCCAAGCCAGGAGCAACTGGTGGAGAGCGTCGGTGCGGCGGCGAAATCCATCGGCGGCTTCCTGGTCACGGTGGCGTCGCGAATGACGGCCACCACGGCCGTTTTTCTTTTGAATCTGTTCGTCATGGTCTATGCGATGTTTTTCTTTCTCAAAGACGGCGAGAAAATCCTGGAGAAAATTTTCTATTATCTGCCGCTGAGCGACGAGGACGAAGAGCTGATGCTGCAACGTTTTAGCTCGATCACGCGGGCCACGGTGAAGGGCACACTTGTAATCGGCATTATCCAGGGCGCCCTGGCCGGTTTCGCGTTCTGGGTAGCGGGCATCGATGGCGCCGCGTTCTGGGGCACGATCATGGCCATCCTTTCGATTGTACCGGGAATTGGTGCGGCTCTCATCTGGGTGCCGGCCGTGATCTATTTGATGGTGACCGGTGAGCTTCTCGCCGGACTGCTCTTGCTCGCCTGGTGCGCCGCGGTGGTGGGAACGATTGATAACATTTTGCGTCCGATCCTCGTTGGGAAAGATGCCAAGATGCCGGATCTTCTAATTCTCGTCGGCACACTGGGAGGATTATTTCTCTTCGGGCCAATCGGATTCATTGTTGGACCAATCGTGTGCGGCTTATTCTTAACGGTGTGGGACATCTACGGTGCCACCTTCAAAGATGTCCTGCCGCCGGTGAAAAGCTTACAATCTAAAATCGTCAACGAATCGGATTCTGAAAGTTAAACTCGAACCTAGAAACCGAACCCAACCATCGATAAATGAGCAAATCCTTTGAAAGTTCTCGCGCGCCTGAACCCGTGGGCGCGTTCCCGCATGCCAAACGCGTTGGGAACCTATTGTTTCTCTCCGGCATCGGACCGCGCAAGCGCAGCAGCAAGAAAATTCCAGGCGTGACGCTCGATTCAGCAGGCGACGTCGTCAGTTACGATATCGAAACGCAATGCCGCGCCGTATTCGAAAATGTGCGGCTTGTGCTGGAAGACGCTGGCGCGAGTTGGAACGATATTGTTGATGTCACGGTGTTTCTCACGAACATGAAAAAAGACTTCCCGACTTACAATAAACTTTACGCAGAGTATTTTGCTGGTGAGGGCAAACCAAACCCGACACGCACGACGATTGAGGTCGGCGCCTTGCCTACGCCGATTGCTATCGAGCTCAAAGTGATCGCTGCGCTCACCTAAGTTTGTCATCCTGAACCGCGAAAGACTGTGAAGGACCTCTCCCCCGCACGGAAACATACGAGTTAAACAAAGTGCACCTACTGCGCGAATGTGAGATCCCTCGTCGTCTCTGCGACTCGGGATGACACACTGTTTCGCGTTGGACGTTGGTTTCGATCACGAAAGCATGAGGAGTAAGAATAATTCCTTTCGCATCATTTCTGCCGACCACAGCGGCATCACGGTCTCGAATCTCGAGCGATCGCTCGCATTTTGGCGTGACGTTCTCGGATTCGAGCTTTCTCACACCGCGCATCAGACTGGCGAAATGGCCGGTGAGATTACCGGCGTCGCAGGTGCTGAGCTTAAACTCGCGGTTGTGAAAGCGCCCGGCGGTCACAAAATTGAATTGCTTGAATACCTCATCCCAGCCGACCGCAAGCGACATGGCTATTTCAGGCCATGCGACGTCGGACACGTACACGTCGCGCTGACGGTCGAGAATCTCGATGCGATTCTGGAACGAATCGCCGCATCTGGGTGGAAAGCGGAGGGCAAACCACAGACGCTGACGAAGGGTCCGAACGCCGGCAAGCGGGTCGTATA
>JBKPLM010000166.1:0-8841 GCA_046731655.1 Verrucomicrobiota bacterium
TCTCTGCTGGTCGCGCGCTCTGGCGACACTTACTACATCGATCTCGGCAAGAGACGCCGGCGTCTCAGGGCAATAGAGCTCCGGATCCCGAGTAGTGACAAAGATGATTTCGCCATCGCGCGCAAACAGATCGATTGGCTCCTGGTCCCAAAATGAGCGTAGCAAACCAGTAAGTTTCTCTTTCGAGATTGCTTGCAGGGCGCGGTTTAGTGGAAAGAACGTCGTGTGACCGCAGAAGTAAACATCGGCTGTGCCCGGTTCCTTTGAAGGAATCACGTCTTGGGGCGGATCGCCTGTGGCAGGTTCGCTCCAGTCGGCAGCTTGTTGCGACGCGCTCCACCAATCGTCAGACTGTTCCCCCACCACATTCGGAGCGGCGTCTTGGGGCGGTTCGTCCGCCTGCGGAACGTCTGAACCTTCCGTTTGTTCTTGCTCTTCGTTATTTGAAGATTCGATTTCAGCTTCTATTGACTTGGGTTCGCCGGATGATTTCCGCATAATACTCCTCTCGTTGTAAGCAAACCGCATGTAAAGGCTTTATCAAGAATCCAATCATGGCAATGAAGATCTCTTGCGAGTCGTTGAGAACCGTCGCGAAAGCCCGCGCCGGCTGATTTTCCCCCGCTCGTTCGCGGGGATTGCGTCCACGATGAAAATCCGCTTCGGCACCTGCCAGGTGCTTAGCGCGCCACGGCAAAACCGCAGAAGATCGGTCTCGCTCACATTTGGCGCCGCCACCACGCAGGCCGCTACTTCTTCATTGCGCAATGCTCCGGCACCTGCCGGACGACCAAAGACAACTGCCTGCCGCACCCCGGTGAAACGCAGCAAGTGCGCTTCCACTTCAGCGGGGTTCACCTTTTTACCCGCGACGTTGATCACGTCCGAAATCCTACCGACGATCTTGAATCCGGAACCGTGTCGCGCCAGTAAATCGTCGGGAACAAAAATTCCGTGGCCCAATTTTTCCTTATCCGGCTCCGGAAAATAGCCGTCGCCCACAGCTGCGCTGCGCACGCGAATCCGGGTTGCTGACCCCTTTGGATCGACCATTTCAAGATTGACGCCTTTCATCGCCTCGCCGACGAACCCTTCGCTCGTGTTAGTCGCTTCGCGATCATAACAAATTCCGCCACATTCCGATGCACCATAAAACGAGTGGATTGGCAGATTAAATTTTCCCCGAAATTTCTTCGCAACCGCGATCGAGAGGGGCGCGCCCGCAGAAATGCAAAGCCGAAGCTTCGGTAGTCGGGGAACATGTTCCATTTCACAAAATGCCTGATAGAAAACAGGCATTCCGGAGAAAACAGTCGCGCTGCTGCGGGCAAGGTCGGCAAGAATCGCCCGCGGAGTCCTGTCGCGACTGATGACCAGTGAAACGCCCCGCACAATCAGCGGCGTAAGAAGGTTACTGAACCCATAGGAGTGGGAGATCGGGATGACGCCGAAATTCAAATCGGCCTCGGTAATTTCCATCGTGTCGCAAATCTGATTGCAATCGGCCAGAAGCTGTTCGCTGCGAAAGCGAATAGTGCGCGCTGTCGCTGTAGTGCCAGAGGTAAGCTTCAGGAGATTTGGCGGATTCTTCCCCCAATCTGGCGTAGTGCCGGCTGTCTTCAGCCGAACGATATCTGGTGAGCCTTCGCTGAGGGCAGCGGACACTACAGCCGTTGCCTTGCAAATCTCGAGTGCCTCATGGCGTTGTTGTTCGCTGATCGACTGGTCGAGCGGAAGAATGGCCAAATGCCTGCGCAAACAACCGAGCAAAATCGCCGGCCAATCTTCATGGTTGCCAATTTGCACGCCAAGAACGTCGCCTTCACGAAAAACGTCCATCCCTTGCAAGAAATCACGTGTGCTTTGTTCGATCTCGCCGAACGTCCGGAGCCCTTTGCCGCTAGTTGCAAAGATAGCGACTGCATCGCGTCTTCGTGCGAGTGTTTTCTCCCACGCTTCCAGCAGTGGATCTGAGGATTTCATCCCTTGCGCAGTGCCCGTTGCACGAGTAGATTTCGCGCTCCTTTCCAAAGATGAAAGCCGGTATTCATCCAGAGTATTATGAGACCGATATAGTGTGCGCATGTGGTGCGGTGTATCACACCCGTTCTACGCGCCGCGATATTAAGATCGGTATTTGCGCTGCTTGTCATCCCTTTTTCACCGGCGAACAGAAGTTCGTGGACACGGCCGGACGCGTCGAGAAATTTGCCCGCCGTTACGGTAGCACCAAAGCCGCACGGGCTGAAAAGAAAGCTTAGCTGAGCTGTAGCCGGGGGCGGCGACTCTCGGCTGTACCCAATCCCGAATGCTTTCGGGGCTACACTTATGGACTTTAACTCCCTGATTCAACTCAAACGTGAACGGTTTGAACAACTAGAGCGCGATATTGCCGATCCCTCCCTTTTTTCCAATCGCCAGCGAGCCAAGGCGATCATGCGCGAGCACGCGGGCACCAAACAACTGCTGGCGAAATGGGACGAGCTGGAAGCTGCGCGGAAGCAATTGGACGACAATCGAGAGCTGGCCATGTCAGGCGATGTTGAGATCGCGGCAATCGCTGACGATGAGATTCCGGACCTCGAAAAGCGGGTGGCCGATCTCGAACGCGAAGTTCAGATCGCATTGCTCCCGCCGGATGAAAATGAGGATCGCGATGCCATCGTGGAAATCCGAGCGGGAACTGGCGGAAACGAAGCGGGCATTTTCGCTGCCGACCTTTACCGGATGTACCATCGCTATGCGGAATCTGCCGGCCTAAAAACCGAAGACCTCGAATCGAGTCCGTCAGAGCTTGGTGGATTTAAGGAAGCGATCTTCCGCGTTTCGGGCGAATCTGTTTTTCGTAAACTCCGTTACGAAAGCGGAGTTCATCGTGTGCAGCGCGTCCCTGCGACAGAGGCGCAGGGTCGCATTCATACTTCGACCGCGACAGTCGCAGTGTTGCCAGAGGCGGAAGACGTCGATCTTGAATTGAAACCGGAAGATTTACGAATTGAAGTCTCGCGCTCCGGAGGTCCGGGCGGGCAAGGTGTCAACACGACCGATTCGGCTGTGCAAGTATTGCACATTCCGACAGGTACAATCGTGCGTTGTCAGGATGGTCGCAGTCAGATCAAAAACAAGGAAAGAGCGCTTTCGATCTTGCGCGCGCGGTTGCTGGAGCGAAAGCAGCGTGAGGAGGCGGAAAAATATAGCGCGCAACGCCGGGGCCAGATCGGGACCGGTGGCCGGGAAGAAAAAATTCGCACCTACAATTTCCCGCAGAACCGCGTGACCGATCATCGCATCGGCCTGACGCTTCATAATCTTGATCGCTTGATTGACGGCGACCTCGACGAGTTGATCAGCATGCTGCAGGCCGCGGATGTGGCCGAGCGCTTGCGAGAATCAGCGGATGCGACTCAAGGAGCGACAGCTTCTCAGCTGTCGAGGTAAAGATGAGGGCTGGGAAACCGTCACTCTTGTCTTACCTCGGCTCACGTAGTTAATAAATCAATGACGGTGCTCCAGGTGCTGCAATCGAGCACCGAATATCTAAAGAAACACAAGGTCGAGAATCCGCGACTAAATGCGGAACACTTGTTGGCGCATGTTCTTGGGCGGAAACGAATCGAGCTTTATCTGGATTTCGAGCGCAAGTTGACTGAAACAGAACTCGCGCCGTTGCGCGAATTAGTGAAGCGTCGCAGCGAAGGCGAGCCGCTCCAGCACTTGTTAGGCACCGTAGAATTTTGTGGACTCACGTTTCTATGCGACAGGCGCGCGATGGTTCCGCGGCCGGAAACTGAGCAACTCGTCGAATTAGTCCAATCCGAGATCAGCAATCCGCAATCCGCGATCCTCGACATTGGAACTGGCAGCGGCGTGATCGCGCTCAGTCTTGCTGCGGAATTTCCCGAGGCGAACATCCTCGCGGTCGATGTTTCGGATGATGCGCTCGCGCTCGCGCAAGAAAATGCCGCCAGGCTTAACTTGAGCAGCCGGGTGCAGTTTCTGAAAAATCGTCTCCTCGAAAACATCGAGGGAGCTTTCGATCTAATTGTTGCGAATCTTCCTTACATCTCAATTCAGGACCGGCATACTCTTTCGCGCGAAGTCTTGCACGATCCGGAGATTGCGTTGTTCGCCGGTACGCGGGGGGACGAGTTAGTGCACGAGCTGATCGCGCAGGCCCCCACGCGGCTCCGACCCGGTGGAATGCTGGCTCTGGAAATAGGACTCGCTCAAAGCGAGGAGCTTCTTTCGGCTCTGGCGGAAAAAAATTACCGCGACATTTGTTCGAAGAACGATTATAACGGCGTGACACGGTTCCTTTTTGCCAGGTATGGATAAGATTCTCGTTCACGGCGGTCGCCCGCTTTCCGGTTCTATCAAGGTCAGCGGCTCGAAAAATTCTTCGTTGCCCATCCTGGCCGCGACGTTGCTCACTCGAGAGCCTTGTATCGTTCATGGCGTGCCCGATTTGAGCGACACGCATTACATGCTGCAAATTCTAACCCATCTGGGAGCGCAGGTGGAACGCGCCAGCGGAACCGTCAGCGTCACGGCAGAAAAGACCCACTCCGTCGCTCCGTACGATGTCGTGCGCAAGATGCGCGCTTCCGTGTGTGTGCTTGGGCCGTCGTTGGGTCGATGCAAGGAGGCGACCGTCGCTTTGCCCGGTGGTTGCGTCATCGGCGACCGGCCAATTGATTTGCATCTCAAAGGTTTCGAAGCGCTCGGCGCGGCGGTGCGCGTGGAGGGCGGCGATATCAAGGTTTTTGCACCGAAATTGAGCGGGGCAGTAATCGACATGCATGGCAGATTTGGTCCGACGGTCCTGGGTACCGATAACGTGATGATGGCGGCCGTGCTGGCCAATGGAGTCACAGTTATTGATGGAGCGGCACAAGAACCCGAGGTGGTGGACTTGGCTATGTTCTTGAACAAAATGGGCGCGAAGATCGAAGGCGCGGGAACGCGTCGAATCATCATCGAAGGTGTGCCTGAGTTGCACGGCGCGGAACACCGGGTGATCCCGGACCGGATTGAAGCCGGAACATTCCTGGTTGCAGGTGCAATTGCTGGAGAGGGAGTCACGGTCAAGCGAGTGGAACCACAGCATGTTCGCTCAATCACCGATGCGCTGGCCAGATGCGGTTTTCCGATCGAGGTCAAGGATGATGCGGTTTCGATCTTGCCGAACGGAGATGCCAGTGCGCTGGAGTTAACGACCGAACCGTATCCCGGTTTCCCTACCGACATGCAGGCGCAAATGTGCGCGCTTCTCTCTACCAGCAAAGGCACCAGTTCTGTGACCGACAATGTTTTCCCGCAGCGCTACATGCATGTAGCGGAGCTAAAACGCATGGGCGCGCAAGTGGAGTTGGAGGGCGCGACCGCCGTAATCGATGGTGTCGACGGTCTCCTCGGGGCGCCGGTGATGGCCAGCGACCTACGTGCGTCGGCCGCGCTGGTACTTGCAGGCTTGAAAGCCGACGGAGTAACCGAGGTCAGTCGTGTCTATCATATTGATCGCGGCTACGAACATCTCGATGAAAAATTGAGCGAACTCGGTGCGCACATCGAGCGTGTAAAAGCAGTATAGCAATCTTTTTCCTTGCTCTCATGGCAGCCAACGGGCAGTCGTTGTGATACGCAAGCGAAAGGATAAATATGGATCAAACACCTTCTCCGCCACCTCCATCAACTTCATCCGATGTCCGAACATGGTGTGTACTGTGTCATGCCAGCGCATTACTGGGATTGTTTTTTCATTTTCTGGGTCACATCTTGGGACCGCTTATCGTTTGGCTCATGAAACGCGGCGACTCGCCCGAGATCGACGCCTACGGAAAAGAATCGCTCAATTTTCAAATTTCGATGCTGATTTATGATGCTGTTGCCGCGATTCTTTGCATCGTGCTCATAGGCATTCCGATTTTGATCGCGCTCTGGGTGTTGAACACAGTACTTGTCATCATTGCGTCAGTGAAAGCTGGCCAGGGAGAGTTCTATCGTTACCCGTTCACGATTCGGTTAATCAATTAACTTTCGGTGTTATCCCGAGTGGAGCGAGGGACCTCACACAGGGTGATAGGTCACGCTAACTAGTGTGTGTATTCAACTTCGATGATGGGGTTCTTCGCTTCGCTCAGAATGACCCGCTGAGGTTAAGCTCGAGCTGTCATCAATCGGCGCAACGTCTTTAGATTGATCACATCTTCTCGCAGGTCTTTGCCCTTTGGAGTTTCGAGTACCTTCGGGATTTTGCGGAAGCGGCGGTCGCTCATGATGAAGCGGAAAGCAGGGAGCCCGATTTTGCCCCTGCCCACATGTTCATGACGATCCACCCGCGAACCGCGGGCGGTTTTGGAATCGTTTAGATGAATTGCCACGAGACGATTCAGGCCAACCACACGATCGAATTCTCGGAATGTCTTCCGAACCGATGCCTCGCTGCCGATGTCATAACCTGAAGCGAAAACGTGCGCGGTATCGAGGCAGATACATAATCGCTCTTGTTCACGCACGCGGTTGATGATGTATGCAAGGTGCTCGAATTTGCTCCCCAAGCATGAGCCCTGGCCAGCGGTCGTTTCCAGCGCGATCCGCGTTTTGATTTTCGGAAGACCAGAGAGTATGCGGTCAATCGATCCCACAATTTTTTCGAGTCCCGCTTCTTCGCCTGCGCCGAGGTGGGCTCCGGGATGCAACACCAAAAATGGGAGTTCCAGCTGATCAGCGCGAACCAATTCTTCCGCCAGCGACCGGATCGAGTTTGCGTGAAACTGGCCGTTCGTGGCGGCGAGATTGATGAGGTAATTTGCGTGGGCGAAGATCGATAATAACTCGCTGCGTTGCTTATGTTCGAGGAAAGTCCGGATTTCGTCGCGGGTGAGCGGCCGGGCGAACCACTGCATGTTGTTTTTCACGAACATTTGCATGGCAGTGCAGTTGATCGAGCGTGCGCGCTCAATGGCCATGTTGACGCCACCGGCAATCGACATGTGCGCGCCGAGAAGAATGGGATGAGTCGGCGAATTCGCCTTCGCCAAGGCTACGGCGGACAGGTCGGCGAAAGGGTGAATCGGGGAGGGCGCCGTTTTGCTGTCTCGGCGTTTCTTCGCTTTTTTTCTCTTCACTATTGGACCTTCAATACAGCTGGGCGCCAATCCGGCTTCTTCAAACTTCCTGTGCCGGCGTATTCGAAAAGTTTGTACATCGGTGTGAGCACCACGCCGGGTCCTTTCATGTTCAGCCGTAGATTGAAATCGAGCTTGTCATCGAGAAAATGGACGTCGCCATGGCCCAGCATGCTAAAGAGCGTGCCGTCTGCGTCGAAATCGTCGGTATGAATAATTCCCTCATTAACTTTGAAGTTCGCGCTTGCTCTGTGTGCGATACTGTAACCGCTGCCGGGAAGAATCCGGTTCAGAATTCCTGAAAGCGGCCCGAAAATCGGAATGGCGAAAACATCGCCGTTGGTGACTTCCACTTTTCCATGGCCCCGCATGGTGCGCGTGTCGCTGCCGAAACCGGTGAAATCGTACCTGGCGTTCAGCAGGCCGAGCGCTGTCTTGTAGTTGTAATACAAATCAGTCAGTAGCGGGAAATTGATTTCGTTCACCGAAATATTTGCCCGGTAACGCGGATCATTTCTCGCCAATGAGATGTCGGCGTTCCCGCGCAAGGTGCCTGCGAGAAGCGCTCCACGAAGATCGGTAATTTGCAATCGGTCGTTGGTGAAGAGCAATCGCGCGGAGATGCGGTCGAAGGGCAAGGTCTTTCCAAGAAAGACGTAATCCATCCCGTTCGCGCCTTCTACCTTGATCTCCAGACGTGTGTTCTTGCCGCCATGAAATTGATACAAACCGTTCGCCGTGACGGAGGGCGGTCGTCGAAATTTATATGGCACCACGGTGTTCCAAATCTTTGGATCAATCCAAAAAATTACCTCGGCGGGATTTAGTGAGCTCTTAATATTGGCGATGCGAACCTCGTGTTTTTTAAAATCGTAGGTAAAACTGCCCGTGCCCGAGCCCTCATTGCGCGTTACATGCAGATCCTCACAAGTAAGCGCGCCGTCGGCAAAATGGATTTTAGTATCCGCGCTGTTCATCCATGTGCCGCGGAACCGAGTTCGTCCAAGAATGACGGTTCCATCGCCTTTCCAGGTTCCCGGATTGTGATCCCGGCCCCGGATTGTGAGGCGAATGGCAGGTGAACGTTGCCATTCCCACTGCCGAAGAAATTCGTTCAGTTCCGGGGGGGCGATCATACGCACCGCTTCGGGGACTATCGTACTTTCGATATTTAAACGAAAATCCGCTGGCGCGTCGAAAAGGTCAGCCCGGACCTGGCCGGTTTGATGTCGCAGGCGCAGGTCCCTGACCAACGTGCGCTCGCCATCCCACGAAAAATCAGCCGTCAGATCGGAAAATGGAGCTTTCTTGTAGGTGAACCGGCCAAAGGCAATGTGGCCAATGATATCTGGCCTGAAGCGAGCTGCCGCAAAATTTACCGAGCCGGAGACCTCGACCGCGGGCGGCGCCTGAAATTCAACGCTGGCGAGCGGCTCGCTCAGTCCGAATGCGCCAAGAAGACCTTTAAAATCCAGACTGCTGCGGGCTTGGAAACTCGCCCTGCTGCCTTCCACGTTCCAATTGGCGCGCCCGGCAAAACTACCCATATCGTCACTCCATTCGCAATGTGCGACATTCAGCTGTTGATTGTTCCATTCTGTGGCAGCGGAGAGATCTCTCATTTCGTAGCTGCCCCGTTGCAGTCGATCGCCGCGGAGAGTCGCCTCGACGCGCGCCTTCTCGATCTCGGCGACGTCACCGCCAAATTTTATCT
>JBKPLM010000167.1:0-4030 GCA_046731655.1 Verrucomicrobiota bacterium
TATTATTACGGGAACGGCGCGGCGAAGTTCGCAAAATAGGGCCACTGATGTTACCCACGTCCGCTGGATTTGTGTGGCACGAGGAAGCCACACTGCAGCTCGCTGGGACTCTCGATGCTGTTGTCCGAGCTATTTCAAAAACAGGTTCATGCCGTCGAGGTCGATGATACCATGACAGTCGTAGAGCTTATCCATCCCCAGAATCCCGCTGATTTTGGCGCCGCCTTGTACCAACGTGAAGTTAGGCAATGAGGTAACGCCAAATTTCGCTGGCGGCGTTTTGAAGTCGCCGATCCTAAGGTCGTTGATTTGTCCCGCATTAACTTTCCGCGCCGTGCCACGAGCAAAATGCGCAGAGACGCGTGTTGTTTCCACCGGAATGCCGACCGATTTAAGGAAAGCTTCGTGGAAGATCGTAATAAAGGATCCCGTATCAACGAGCAGACGAGCGGGTTGCCCATGGATCGAACACGGCACAGTCAAGGCGCCGTTTCTCTCCCGCCGCAAGGGGATTCTCGTGAATTTTTCCGCGGAAGCCACAGAGCTGAGATCCACTTGTCGTGCTTGATTCACTTTAAAGAAAATAAGTTTTGTCCGGCAATTGATTACAGCTTTGTGCTTGGTGAGAAGATCCAAACCCAGAATGCCGTCAACGCGAGTACCCCTAGTGTGGGAATGGCTTGAATCACGCAACGTTAGCGAAACGCTCCCAAAATTCATTCCGCCAGCTGTGAGACTTTGCGCGAACCCAACAGGAAGTAACTGGCCATTGATTCGGGTAAAGCGGATATAGCGCAGACCGAGTTGCGACGGTTGCACTCCAAATGATTCGGCCGCGTCGGCGTTCAGGATGACTTCGTTGGAGCCGGTATCGACAAGCAAATTCGCCGGTTGCCCATTGACCCGAACAGACATAATCATCTTGTTTAAGGGGCTGTAGCGAACTCGAACGGCCTTATATCCACCTAACGGCGTTGGCCGACCGCTCTTGACCGAAGCCAAAATCGAAGACGGAATGATCGCGAGAAGAGTCAAGACGACGATCCGAAAACCTTGAACGCGCTTCGACAGTGTTTGGTCTTTCGTCATTCAATCATCCATCACATTCCCGTTGGACAATCGATGAAGGTCCAGGGGATTTTAAACCGTTTGGACAAATGTGCGGCCAGCGCCTTCACGCCAAAAACCTCCGTGGCGTAATGTCCGCCGAGCAGCAAATTCATTCCAAGTTCGTCAGCCGCCACTGCCGCCCAATGTGGCGCTTCTCCAGTGATAAAGGTGTCGATCCCCTCCTGAGCAACCCTGTAGATCTCGGAGCCGGCCCCGCCGGTAATGATCCCGACTGTTCCAGTTTTCTTTGGACCAAACATTAAGGGCTTTACGGGACCACTCAGTGCTTTTTGCAATTTCCGCTCCAGTTCATCGCGTGGCAATGAAGCGCGCGCCTTCAGGCCAATCATTTGGCCTTTTTCTTCAAAAAATGGTCGATGTGATTTAAATCCAAGTGCAGCTGCGAGCTGAGCATTGTTACCAACCTGGGGATGCAGATCGAGCGGAAGGTGTGCGCTGTAGAGCGCGATGTTATTTTCGAAGGCGAGTTCCAGTTGCCGGCGCAAGACTCCAGTTACTGGTTGCAAACCTGGCCAGAATAAACCGTGATGCACGATCACGAGATCGACATTCTGTTTTGCCGCGGCTGCTAAGACTCGTGTCGAGGCGTCAACAGCAGCCGCAATCTTGGTAATGCCTCCCGAGTTTTCGATCTGCAGGCCATTGAGCGCGTTGTCCCAATCGCCTATTTCACGAATGCGCAGAAAATCATTTGTATAGTTAACAATTTCAGAGAGCGATGTCATGACAGCATCTCGTATTGCACGGCGAAGATCGACAATCGGCCGTCGATACCGCGAACTTCCTGTGGTGGCAGTTCCTCGAAGCTGAACGAATCACCTGATCGATCTCGCACCGCCGCCGTCACAAGGAGCGATCTTCCAGTTGTTTTCGTCAGTCCCTGCATACGCGAAGCGATATTCACGGTGTTCCCAATGGCGGTAAACTCGAGTCTTTGGGGCGAGCCGATGCTGCCGACAATCGCCGGCCCCGAATGAATCCCAATTCCGATTTGGATCGGTGCGCGACCTTTTTCCGCAAGTTCGTCATTCAGTTGATTTACCGCGGACAGAATTTCCCGGCCGGCGGCAACTGCGTCGCGGGCGTGATTGGAGCCGGAGTCACCCACGCCGAAAATCGCCATGAATCCGTCGCCTAAATATTTGTTTACCATCCCCCGATGTTTTTCCTCAACCACGCGGACGGTTACCCGGAAAAAATCGTTCATCACTTCGACCACGTCGCTCGGTGCAGATACGCTCGTTCGTGCGGTCCAGGAACGCATGTCTACAAACATGACGGTGATCTCTTCCTCGACTCCGCTCAATCCAGGGTCGTGCGCCAGAATTTGTTCCGCTGCGCGTTTGCCGACGTGCAAGCCGAATGTCTGACGTAATTTCTCCTTGCCTCTGAGCTCGCGGACCATATTGTCGAACTCGCCGAGCAACCGCCCAAATTCATCCGCCCGCGCTATCCCGAGATCGATGTCGAATTCACCACGCGAAACCGCGTCCGCTGCCGCACGCAGTTGATCGATCGGTTTCGCGACCAGCCAGCTCATCATGAGCGCGGTGAAAATTCCGAATGTGATGCCGATTACACCTACAAAAACCGCAAACCACTCTGTATTAATCGCGGGTGACCGCGGCGCAAACATAAGCAATAAAAGGGAAGCGATCGGGCAGATCGACGCGGACACAGCCCACGCGATCCCTCGGCCACGCAACGAGAGCGTGAAGACGCCCGGGATCAGGTCGGCGCGCTCACCTCTAAAGAACACCGGAAACAATCCCCAGTGACTGGCCAATTCGACCAGGAAAAACGAATGCGTGACTGCGATGAATCCGGAAACGCAAAACGAAATCGGCAAATGCATAAGCAGTCGCGGATCAAGTGGATTTTGAACCTGCAGGAGCGCGCCAATAAAAACGGGAATACACAAAAACCAGGCGACACCGCAAATCGCTGCAGCAAACCATGGCAGATGAATCAGTCGGCGACGCGATGTTACAAGTGAAGCAGAATCAATGACTGATCCCGCGCAAAGACGATGGAAGAGACCACGGAACGAGAAGATTCGTCTGAGCCACAGAAAAATGCCGATGGGATAGACTACGATGTTGTAAATGAGGACCGTCTCAAGAAAACGCTGCTTTAGAGCGGGAGAAATGAGTAACGGCTGAATTACAGTGGTGTTGTACCAGATGTTGAACGCGCTCCCGAGAATTTGCGGAACCACCGGTGCAAGCGCGGTGAGGAGGAGCGCATAACGCGCGCGGCCCTGGCTGATCTTTTCGGCAGCGTCCATGGCCGAAAATATCTAGCAGGATCGCTCGGTCGAGAAGCTCCAAATCCCAATTTCCAAATCCCAATCAAAGTTCAATCACCAAATCAAAAAGACAGCGCCTGCTACGCGCTCTTCTGGATGATCGACGAGAAGATCAGCGTGAGTTCTCGTGCCTCAGTAACTAACGCATCGCGCTTGTCGCTGTTGTAATTTGTCAGACCCGCATCGATCAGTCGCAGGAATAAGCGGCTCTCTTTTGCTTCTTTGCGGCAGACTTTTACGCGCATAAGGAAATCTTTTTTGCTCAAAGCTTCATCAGCTTCGATCCAATTAGCTGCAACAGAGCCAGAGGCGCGAACCAATTGTCGAACATCCTCGGTATTACTGATGGTTCTCGGCAATCGTTTAACGAATGCCGCACCGATTCCGCAAAGAGAAACGTTCGGTCCTCCAAGTCGCGCGGTTTAGAATCATCCTCCATTTTGGAACTTGGGGTTTGGCTTATTACTTGGGATTTGGAAATTGGGATTTGGAGCTTCCAGCAGGGCTTGAGATTTGGGATTTATTGTCGCGGGCAGTGTCCACGGTCGGAAATAATCGAGCAGAATTAAGCGGGCGTGATTCGCTTGCTCG
>JBKPLM010000168.1:0-11606 GCA_046731655.1 Verrucomicrobiota bacterium
GCACGTAGTATTGATAATAACCAAGGGCCAGCAGGGTTTCCGGCGAGTTTGGCTGGAGTTTCTCCGCATGCTCCAACGCGGCTTTGGCCGCATCACGTCCAACGACGTGCCGGAAGTAAAGAAACGCGTGTGCGCGCGAGAGCCGCGACCAAGCAAACGCAAAATTGGGATCGAGCTGCACCGCCCGCTCGAAATGACCAATGGCCTTCAGCAAGAGATGGTTCGAGCTGTAGATGCGGCCTTGGAATGCCACGCCACGCAAATACGCGTCGTAAGCATCCGGATTATTTGTAGGCTTAGCTGTCAACGCTTGTTCCTCGTGGCCCGTGAGCTTCGCTTGTAATGATTCCGCGATGCCTTTGGCAATCTCGCTTTCGACGGTAAAGATGTCGCTCAACTTCCGATCGTACGTCTCTGCCCAGGTGTGAAAATCAGTTTGCGCATTAACCAACTGCACATTAACCCGCACCTGATCGGCTACTTTTTGTACGCTACCCTCAAGAATGTTTGCTGCGCCAAGCTGCCTGGCGATCTCTGAAAGGTTCGCCGGTTTGCTCTGGTATCGCTGGGTGGAAGTGCGCGAAATAACCTTCAAGTCAGCGATCTTCGCGAGGCGCGTCAAGATTTCGTCCTGAATACCGTCGGCAAAATATGAGTTATCTGGATCCCGGCTTAGGTTTTCGAACGGTAACACGGCGATGCTCTTTTCGGGAGGCAATCTTGTTGTGGAATGTCGAAGCCAGTAAAAGGCAAGCGCAACGGCTAAAGCGCCGAACAACAGTCCGGAGAAAGCTGTCACTGTTTTGCGTAGAAAATTACGCCGACCCCTCTCAAGAGGTAGCCCGACACCTAGCTGGGATAGGTCTTGTGTAATCTCAGCGGCTGTCTGATAGCGTTTGCGAACGTCGTTATCGCAGGCCTTCAGGATGATTGAATTCAGCTTAAGAAATGTTTCGCGTTCGGCGATTGCGTCGAAGTCTGCGGGCAAATTCGGATAGTCCAGTCGATCCGTGCCGGTGCTAGCTTCGTAGAGCACCATGCCCAGGCTATACAAATCGGCTTGAGGTTTCCCGGGACCTTCCGGAGGAATGTAGCCCTCTGTGCCTAGACGGTTTTTCTCGCCGGTTTGCGCTACCAACCCGATATCTGCTAGTTTCGCATGGCCTTTGACGAAGATAATATTCGATGGCTTTACATCGCGATGCACTAACCCGCGCTGATGCAGTGCCGCCAGCGCCTGGCTCAGCGACAAGCCTAATTGCACAGATTGCTCGATTGATAACCGTCCACACCTGGCTAGCTCATTGCTTAGCGTTTTTGGCACATAGGCATCAGGTTCAATCCAGCCGGCGTTTGAGTCATTATCGGCCAGTTCCATGACGTAGTAGAAATAGCCGCCCGCACGATTGCGGCTTACGTGCAGGATCGCCACAAAACCATCGTGCTCGCGCGATACAGGTTCGAACCGTTGGAGACCTGAAAATTCTATCTCAAAGGCTTCCTCGTTCCGAAACGCTTTTCGCTCAACGATCTTAACTGCACGGTAGGTGCCCAAGATGTTTCGGGCCAGCCAGACCTCGCCATAGCTGCCGCGGCCTATGCAGCGCAAGAGTTCAAAGTCCGGAATCTGAGGAGCGTCCAGGGCCGGCTCCGCGTCCGCCAACTCCGCCGGCTGCTCGCGATTACTTTCGGAGTAGCTCTGATGAAAGCGAGACGTCCACGCCGTAGTAGCCTTGCGGAGGCGGGCGATCATCGCATTCATCTGTCCTGGTGAGCCATTGCTTTGCCAAGCCCCATCGCGTCCGCTATTTCGGCGCAACCGAGGCGACGATTTTCTCAAAGCGCGGGTCGCCGCGCAAAGGGTCCCAGAGGGGATCGAACCTGAGAAAGGCTGACGTAAGAGGCATAGGGCCGTAAAGCTGGCTTTGAAACGGCGTTTGTAACAGGCGCCTGAGCGTCGCGATCGCAGTGCTACTCTCGCCGAACATCGCCTGAATCAGCGCAAGGTTCTCTTCCAATCCAGGTCCGTCCACTCGATCTTTCGCACTCGGAAGAAGCACGATGGCGCGTTCTGCTTCCTTTAAGGCCGACTCCTTCTCCCCGAGGACGGCATAAGACAGACCCAGCCATGCTGCAAAGTTGGAGTTATCTGGTTGCCTCTTACAGAGCGGATCCAGTGTGTTGCGTGCCTGTTCAGCCGTAGCCCTTGCTCCGGGCGTGTCGCCGGCAAGGCGCTGGGCAAAAGCCAGGTAGACCTGAGTAACCCCTTTAATGAACTCAGAGGTAAAGTGGAATTGGGCAAGTCGGCTTTGCAGCAAACGAACGGCCTCAGTGTAATTTCGCTCAAGCCTCAATTGAGTCACCTTGACAAAGAAGGCATTATCAAAAGGGGTCTCAGCGGTTATTTCGGATAAGGGTTTTGCGGCCTCGTCCAGATTCCCCTGGGCCAGATAAATGCCGGCGAGTAGCGACATCACATCGGGATCATTCGGGATAATATCCAGCGCTTGATTGTAGAGCTGCAACGCTGTCGGGAATTGTCGAAGCATGGTGTAACTCCATGCTTCAGTCGTTATTAACTCCCCGTTGCGCGGATCCCGGGCGAGACCTTGTTCTGCGGAGGCAAGGCTTTCATTCCAGTTACCGTCACGCCGGTTCACTGCGCTGAGGGCCCAGGCGACCTCGCTGTTTGGTGACAGTTTGTTAACCAGATGGAAGGTGGCTTTGGCCAGCGCGTAATCACGCTGCACCCAATACTGGTAATAACCCAGGGCGAGCAGGGTCTCGGGCGAGTTTGGCTGGAGCTTCTGTGCATGCTCCAAGGCGTTCTTGGCCGCATCGGGGCCAGAGACGTCTACGCGCTGGAAGTAGAGATAGGATTGTGCTCGAGAAAGTCTCGCCCAGGCGAGCGCAAAATTAGAATCAAGCTGCACCGCCCGCTTGAAATAACCGATGGTTTTCAGTGCAAAATAGGTTGACTGGCCAATGCGCCCTTGGAACGCCACACCGCGCAAATACGCGTCGTAAGCCTCCGAGTTGTTTGTCGGCTTAGCTCTCAACGCCTGCTCCTCGCGACTGGTCAGCTTCGCTTGCAACGAATCGGCGATTCCTTTTGCGATTTCGCTTTCGACGCCAAAAACGTTGGTCAACTCCCGATCGTAGCTCTCCGCCCAGAGATGAGAATCGGTTCGCGCGTTAATCAACTGCGCGTTGACTCGAACCTGATTGGCTACCTTTTGGACGCTACCCTCAAGAATGTTCGCCACGCCAAGCTGCCTGGCGATTTCTGAGAGGTTGCCAGGCTTGCTACCGTATCGCCGGGTGGAAGTGCGCGAAATCACTCTTAAGTCGGTAATCTTAGCCAGGCGTGTCAGGATCTCCTCCTGAATACCTTCGGCGAAATAGGCATCCTCCGGGCTGGTGCTTATGTTCTCAAATGGCAGAACGGCGATACTCTTTTCGGGAGCTGGACTCGTCCTCGGACTTCTGAGCCAGTAAAATGCTAACGGAAGAACCAAAGCGCTGACCAACGCCACTGAGAAGACTGTGACTGACCGAAGGAAATTGCTCTTAGCCTTTTGAACAGGTGTGCCAAAACCTAGTTTCGTTAGGTCATCGCTGATCTCAGTTGCGGTCTGATAGCGTTTGCGAACGTCATTATCGCATGCCTTAAGAATGATGGAGTTCAGCTTAAGAAAAACTTCGTGCTCGGCCATTGTGTCGAAGTCTGGCGGCAAAGCAGGATAGTCCAGTCGATCCGCGCCGGTGGCCGCTTCGTAAAGCACCATGCCGAGGCTATAAAGATCGCCCTGAGGTTTTCCGGGACCTTCAGGGGGTATGTAACCCTCTGTGCCCAGACGCGCTTTCTCACCGGTCTGCGCTACCAGTCCGATGTCCGCCAGTTTTGCGTGACCCTTCACGAAGATGATGTTTGAGGGCTTTACATCGCGATGCACTAATCCGCGTTGATGCAGATCCGCCAGTGCCTGGCTAAGCGACAAACCCAATAGCGCAGCCTCTTCGACTGATAGCCGCCCGCATCTCGCTAGCTCGCTGCTTAATGTTTTCGGCGCATATGTCTCAGGCTCAATGCACCGAATGCTTTCGGGGTTTGAATCATTGTCAGCCAGTTCCATGACATAGTAGAAGAAGCCCTCCGCGCGGTTGCGAGCAACATGCAGGATCGCCACAAAGCCATTGTGCTCGCGCGACACCGGTTCGAATTGCTGAAGGCCCGAAAATTCTCTCTCAAACGCTTCCTCATCCTGGAATGCCTTTCGGGCAACAATCTTAACCGCCCGGTAAGTGCCCAGGATATTTCGGGCCAGCCATACCTCGCCATAACTGCCATGTCCAATGCGGCGCAGTAGCTGAAAGTCAGGAATGCAAGGAACATTCCGCGCGGGCTCTCCCGTGTTTGCCTGCCCGGTCGTCTGCTCGCGAATACTTTCGCACTTGTCTGGCGAAGGCGAGCCTGCTGAGAGAGCCTGCTCGCGAAGGCTTTCGGAGTAGCTTTCGCGAATGCGCGCTGTCCACTTCGTAGTAGCCTTGCGAAGACGGGCGATCATTGCGTTTGCCCGGTCTAGTGAGCCATTGCTCTCGTGAAGCCCCATCGCTTCTCCTCTTCTTTTTCGAGGCGAGCTACTTCTCGACGCATCAACACAGTAATTCTGTGTTTCGCTAAGCGCACCTGACTGGCGCTCACGCCGAGGGTTTCCGCTACCTTATCCACAGACCAACATTTCACAGCATATAGATCAAACATCTGATAATGCCGCGCGTTAGCCTGCCGTTTCACTCGTGACAATGCCGCAGCGAACAACGTGCGCTGCCATTCCTCCTCCCATACCGCATCAAGATTGATCGCCGCCGGATCAGGAACGCGCTCGAGTGTCGCTGTGCCCGATGTCCTGGTCGCCCGGCGCGCTCCAGAGGGATCGATTTGCTGCTGGCGTTTGCGGAACTGATCAGCGACGCGCCAACGGACGGTGGTCAACAACCAGCCCTTAAATGAGCCAATAGCGGGATCGTAACGGAAAGACTTAATCTTCTTTACCACAGTAAGGACCGTTTCCTGTACCACCTCTTGCGCTTCCGAATCAGTCAACCCGGCATTGAGCGCCGTGGTATAGATCAGTCGCCAGTACGTATCGAAGAACTCACGCCAGCTTTCCTGAGCGTTCGATTGCTTAAGGCGACTAAGCAGGCTGCGCCGTGTCGCCAAAGAAGATTGAGTACGCCGTTCTGAATTCATCTTGACAACATCATTATACTCGCCCTGCCGGAGCTGGGTCACGCAAAATAAAATGAAGCGTAAATGGCTTCGCCAGAAGGAAGAAACGACGAAAGGGAGAAAGGGCGAGACGGCGAGAGCGTTGTTTATTCGCCGATCCCCCGGTTCGCCGATTCGTCGATTCTGGGGCTCAGGGTCTTGGCACTTCAATAGGATCGCAAAAGTTTTTTCAATTCTTTGAAACAACTGGCGGTTTCACTCCGTATTTAGCTTATGAAAAACCGAACTCAGATCCTCACAACAATACTCTTAGCGCTTGGCCTCTGTGCAATTTGCTCTACCCCGAAGGTTTTCGGGGTTGTCCCAGCTCCCGACGGAGGCTATCCCGGTGGCAACACGGCAGAAGGGGAAAAAGCCCTTTTAAGCCTCACCACCGGCATTTACAATACAGGAATTGGTGTGTTCTCGCTTTTGAGCAACAGCACCGGCAACTTCAACACGGCCGTCGGCGCCGGAACACTCCTTGCGAACTTCGCAGACGAAAATACGGCCACTGGCGCCGGGGCGCTTTTAAGCAACACCACCGGCGTTAAGAACACGGCCAATGGAGCGTTCGCTCTTTTTACCAACACAGAAGGAGAGTTCAACACGGCCATTGGTGATGGTGCGCTCTCTGCTAACACCACCGGCGACGCGAACACCGCAAGTGGTGAGCTCGCGCTCTCTAGTAACACAGAGGGCGCCTTCAACAGCGCCTTCGGTCAGGGCGCACTGGCGTCGAACACCACCGGCAACGATAACACGGCCAGCGGGGCTGGAGCGCTCTTTTTAAACAGCACCGGCAGTGCCAACACAGCGCTGGGTTTTCAGGCGCTCAATGACAATACGGTAGGCGCTAACAATACGGCGCTTGGTTTTCAAGCGCTCTTTAGCAATACCGACGGAAACGTCAACACCGCCACCGGTTATCAAGCGCTTGCTAACAACACCACCGGTGACAACAATACCGCTAACGGGTTTCAAACACTCTTCTTCAACAACACTGGCAACAACAACACCGCCACCGGTTTTCAAGCGCTCGCTGACAACACCATCGGCGAGTACAACACTGCCAATGGTTTTCAAGCGCTCTTCAGCAATACGACTGGCGGCGCCAACGTAGCCACCGGTCCTGGTACGCTGTTTCACAACATCGACGGAGGCGGCAACACGGGTACCGGCGCTAATTTTGTCCTTTATAACAACACCCACGGTGGCGGCAATACGGCTACCGGTAGTTTTACACTCGCCAACAACATCGACGGCAACTTCAACACGGCGGATGGCTGGGCGGCGCTGTCCAACAATCTTCACGGCAGTGCGAACACGGCCCTCGGATGGAATGCCGGTCAAGGCGTTACCACGGCCAACAACGTCATCTGTATCGGCAAGGACGTCTTAGGTGCGGACGTGAACGACAGCTGCTATATCGGCAATATATTCGGTGCGACCATTGATCCTGCCACCGCAACTTCAGTGGGAGTGGACGCTACCGGGAAGTTGGGCACTACGGTATCGTCCCGGCGTTTCAAGGACGACATTAAACCGATGGACAAGGCCAGCGAAACCATCCTGGCGCTCAAGCCGGTGACCTTCCATTACAAGAGCGATGCTAAAGGCACGCCCTGCTTTGGGTTGATCGCCGAGGAGGTGGCCCAAGTGAATCCGGACCTGGTTTTGCGTGACAAGAGCGGGCAAACCTTGACCGTCCGCTACGACCAGGTGAACGCGATGTTGCTCAATGAGTTTCTCAAAGAGCACAAGAAAGTCGAAGAACAGCAATCAACGATCACGCAGTTGAAAAACGATTTCCAGCTGACGGCCACTGAGCAACAGAAGGAGATCCAGCTCTTGACGGCTCAACTCAAAGAACAAGCCGCACAGATCCAGAGGGTTAGCGCACAACTGGAGGTGAGCAGGCCCGCACCACAAGTGGTCATCAACAAACGGTAATTTTACCAAAGTAGCAATAACGAAAAGTGAGAAAGGAAATTAGATCATGAAAAATCAAAACGTAGCAGACATATTCACAATAGTGTTTCTGGCGCTTGGCTTCTTTGCACTTTGCCCGGTCGTGCAAGCGGTTGTTCCAGCGCCAGATGGAGACTATCCCGGAGGCAACACGGCAGAAGGCCAAAACGCCCTTCTTAGCCTTTCCACCGGGACATACAATACTGCCCTTGGCTTGTATTCGCTCCTGAGCCTCACCGACGGCAAGTTCTGCACGGGTGTCGGCGCCGGAACGCTTCTTGTTAATACGGCAGACTCAAATACGGCCACTGGCGCCGGCGCGCTTTTAAGTAATACTTTAGGCACCGGGAACACTGCCACTGGAACGTTCGCACTTTTCTCCAACACCGAAGCTCAAGGCAACACTGCTATCGGTGTTGACGCGCTCCTTCACAACACCCTCGGTCCCTTCAACACGGCGACTGGCTTTGGCGCGCTTGCGAACAACACTGATGCCGTCGCAAACACGGCCAACGGTGCTCTCGCACTCCAATTCAACACCACCGGTATCCAAAACACCGCGGTTGGCGGGCAAGCTCTAGCGAGTAACCAGGATGGCAGCCACAACACGGCGACTGGGTTCCAGGCGCTCTTCAACAATACTACCGACGACAACACGGCCTATGGATATCAAGCGCTCTTGAACAACACTACCGGCTTCTTTAACACCGCCGCCGGAGAGGGTGCACTGCAAGGTAACGACGCGGGCGCAGGTAACACGGCCATCGGTTATTTGGCGCTCAGTAACAATATTACGGGCAGTGGTAACATTGCCATTGGTGTCGGCGCCGGCTCAAACATTACCGGAGGCGATAATAACATCTATATCGGTAACGTGGGCTTGGGCGGTGACTCAAATACGACCCGCATCGGCATTGCGAAAACGACAGAAAGAACTTTTATCAACGGCATTCGCGGCGTTACAACTGGATTTAACGACGCGGTAAATGTCGTAATAGACTCAGCCGGTCAGCTTGGCACGATCAGCTCCTCGCGGCGGTTCAAGAAGGAAATTAAGCCGATGGAAAATGCGAGCGAGGCAATCTTAGGGCTAAAGCCGGTCACGTTTCATTACAAGAGCGACAATAAAAACACACCGCAGTTTGGCTTGATCGCCGAAGAAGTGGCGGCTGTGGACCCGGATCTGGTGGTGCGCGACCAGGACGGAGAAATCTATACGGTGCGCTATGATGCAGTCAACGCGATGTTGCTTAATGAGTTTCTCAAACAACACAAGGCATTTCTCGAAGAACAACGCAAAGTACAGGAACAGGAAGGGACCATCACCGCGCTAACGTCCAAGATCGAAAAACAAGAAGCAATCATTGCTCGACAACAAGCCGACATGGAAATGGTTGTAGGGCGTTTGAACGAACAGGCTACACAAATCCAGAAGGTCAGTGCGCAGGTTGAAGTGGGTAGGTCTGTAAGGAAAGTGGCAAAGGCGACTCAGTAACTGTCGAAACAACGCGCAGCGTGGTGCGCGCGGCTTGGGGTAGCGCACGCGTCTCGCGTGCTGGCGAGCGCGTCCTCTCGATCGCGGACTTTTCTTGTGATTTCCTAGCGCCAGAGAGCAACGAGATTCAAGGAAAGCCTGTTTCGGCGTGACGCCGAAACCAACACGCGAGACGCGTGCGCTACCCAGGCATCGCTGCTTCCACGGTAGGTTCGCTCGAAGGCGTAGGCGCGGCCTCAGTCTGATCCCGCGGCGCGGGCTGGATCGAAACAATCGTAACCTGATCGACACCGTGCTCTGCGTTGAGAGAGACATTGTCACGGACTTCATGACCAAGCAACGCCTGGCCAATGGCGGTTTGGTACGAAATGACGTTGCGATCGGGATCGCCGTCCCATGCGCCGAGAATGGTATAGGTTTCTTCCTTGTTCGTTTCCACATTGCGCAGCGTGACGATTGTGCCTATGGAAACACGCGACGTATCAATATTTTCAAATGAAGTCCCGCGCGCGTTGTGCAGCATTTGCTCCAGCTCCGTTTTGCGTCGCATCAGGACGCTTTGCATTTGCTTGGCCGCCTTAAATTCAAAATTCTCGCTCAGATCGCCATACGATCTGGCGAGCGCGATCTCTCTGGTGTTCTCTGGGATTTTTGTTTTTACCAGCTCTTCGTATTCGGTCTTGCGTCTTTCCAGGCTGCTCCATGAAACGATCAGTGGTGCGGTTTCGTCATCGGATTGCGCACCGGTGATCATGCTTTCCAGCTCTGGATAAACTTTAACGAGCCGGGCCAGAAGGGAGCGTTTCGTCAGCTCATCGAACAGGTGGCTAAGTTGTAGCCGCCGCATCCAATCGCGCGCGGTAGCAACGTCGCATTTTCTAAAGATGTCCCCAAGCAGTTGCCGATCTTCGACCAGTGTGCGGTACAACTTGCCGGCTCGGCCGGCAGTGTTGTGTTGGTCGCGCTCCAGTGCCGCGAAAATTGCGCCAAGCAATTCAGGGGTGACTAGTTCGCTCCAGCTTTCTCGTTCGCCACAAAGCCAGGCGAGCATCTCGCTGGTGGCTGAGTGTTCGCGGATGCTCCGCTCCAGTGTCATCCGAAGCTCTTCGTGCTTTCCAGCTTCGCTCAAGACGCGGGGGATTTGCGCAACCATGCGGCCGTGGCTCTCCTGCATCAAATATAAAGCGCGATCTGTCCATGCAGGACCGAGCGCGGAGGGCAACGCTTGCAGAATTTTTTTCTCTTTTGCCGCCGGCAATTTCGGCAGGATCGATATGAGGCGCTTCTCTTCCTCGAGAATCAGTTTCGAAAGAGTCAACCCGACATGGGTCGAATGCAGTGACGGGTTGCGCGCAAGCAAATCGTCGCGCGCGATGATGAGCTCAAATGCGAACTCCGGATGCATTCTTTGATTACGCACCGTCATGTTCTCGATCGTAGCGATGACCGGCTGAAGTTGGCCTTCCTTGAATTGCTGGTGCGATTTTGTGATCTGCTCAAGGGCCGCAATTTGCGCCTTTGGTTGCCGTGCCTTGTTGAAAGCCTCGAGCAGTTCGTCGGCGTGCGATACTCCTTCGCCGCGAATTTGAATTGGATCGGTCTTTTTCGCAGGAATGGAAAAAACGCCGCTTGCCTTGAGCGCTTTCTTAGTTGATTCCCACCAGCGTTTCCATTCCGTCTCGGTGAAAACATCGCCCACCAGCCATTCACTGATCTGTTGTGCCGTGGCTTTACCGTCCAAGCTTTCAAGGATATTCCGCACCAAGGCGGGCGGATTTTCCCTTGCCAAATTTTTGATCGCCGCCAGGTCGGTCGCTTTGCGTGCGAGGAAGTGCTCTGGCGCGAGCGGCGTGACATTCTCCGCCGCGTACTCGGCCTGCATCGGATGCGACTTTTTGCCTGCAAAATCAATTACGATCTGGTTGAGCAGCAGATTCCATTCGCTCACCCGACCGAATCCCCAGCTTTTATGCAGGCAAAATGTGCCCGGCTTTAGTTGTTCGAGTTGCTGCGCGGCGCGAGAAGTGAGTTTGCCGGCTTCGACCAGTTTTTCTAATTCGGTATCCATCAATGGGACTAAAGAGTGCAGTATGACCTATAAGTCGGACGGGTCCGTCGCGCAATTTACGTTTGCTGTGTGCCCCGGTGCATGAAAGTCTCCCCGCCGTGACGACGAGCATCTGGTTTTGGGTCGCCTTTCACATTGGCGTGTTCATCGCGATTGGGGTCGACCTCTTCACGTTCCACCGCCGCGATCGGGAATTAAGCATGGCTGCGGCGGCCCGACGCAGCGTCCTGTGGGTGGTCGTGTCACTTGCGTTCAACGCGCTGGTGTGGCGTATCAAAGGACCGCATCACGGGCTGGATTTTTTCACCGGTTACCTCATCGAGTACTCGCTGAGCATGGATAACATTTTTGTTTTCGTTCTCATTTTTGCGCATTTCCGCGTTCCGCCAAAAGCACAACATCGCGTGTTGGTCTGGGGAATCATCGGGGCACTGATCATGCGTGGCACCATGATCCTGGGTGGCATCGCGCTGGTGCAACGCTTTCATTTTATTCTTTATCTCTTCGGTCTTTTTCTGTTGATCACCGCCGCGCAGATGTTTTTTGGAAAACGTCCAGCGCATGAATTCGCCGAGGGTTGGGTGTTGCGGATGTGTCGTCGGATCCTGCCGATTACGCGCGATTTTCATAACGAACACTTTAAGGTGCACATGGATGGGCGGTGGATGTTGACCCCGCTCGCTCTCACTATGATCGTGATCGAGGTCACAGACCTGATCTTTGCGGTCGATTCGATCCCTGCGATCTTCGCCTGTCTCTTATACACATCTGACGCTGCCGACGATCTGCTTCAAGTGTAG
>JBKPLM010000169.1:0-3665 GCA_046731655.1 Verrucomicrobiota bacterium
CTGCGATCGACTTTGCTTGGATCTTTCCCCGAAAAAGCGCCGCCGCCGTGGCGGCCCATTCCACCGTACGAATCAACGATAATTTTGCGACCAGTGAGCCCGGTGTCGCCTTGTGGACCGCCGATCACGAAGTTTCCGGTCGGATTCACCAGAAATTGCGTGTTCTTGCTTACCATTTCAATGGGCAAAACTTTTTTGATGACTTCTTCAATGACAAAACTGCGAATTTCCGAGTGCTTCACATCGCGGGTGTGCTGCGTGGAAACGACCACGCACGAGATTCCAATGGGCTTGCCATTCTCCTAAATCACTGACACCTGCGATTTGGCGTCAGGTCGCAGCCAGCCCACTTTTCCGCTCTTTCGAATGCGGGCCAGTTCGCGGCCTAACCGATGTGCAAACATGATTGGCGCCGGCATCAATTCCGGCGTCTCGTCGCACGCGTAGCCGAACATCAGGCCCTGGTCGCCTGCACCTTGTTCGGCAGTTTCTTTACCGTCGGCGGCACGGGCATCCACGCCTTGTGCGATGTCGGGTGACTGCTTGGTGATAATGTTACTGACGAAAATTTTGTCCGCGTGAAAAACGTCATCGTCATTCACGTAACCGATCTCGCGCACGGTATCGCGAACGATCTGCACGTGATCCAATTTTGCCTTCGTGGTAATTTCGCCGCCCACGATGACGATGTTGCTCTTCGCGTACGTCTCACACGCGACGCGACTATGTGGATCCTGCGCGAGACAGGAATCGAGCACGGCATCGGAAATCGTATCGCAAACTTTATCGGGATGACCTTCGGTGACGGATTCGGATGAAAAGATGTAACGGCGAGACATGGTTTTAAGAAGGTGATTCGTTAAAAAAGTTACAACGTTAAAATTGGATTAGCCAGGGACGCGTTCAGCCGTCGTAACGATTTAACGTTTTTAACGATGTCACGTCGTCTCAAGACATATTGACCAATCATGATGCGTGGATATATCGTTGGCCACTCCCATGGCGTCAACCATTAATTTGTTGCGACTGCTCGCCGACCCAACCCGCCTGCGTCTACTGCTTCTTTTGGAACAGGAAGAACTTTCTGTGGCAGAGTTGCAGCAGATTCTGGGAATGGGCCAATCACGCATTTCCAGTCATCTCGCCCAGTTAAAGCGGGCCGGTGTCGTTTCCGATCGCCGGGTAGGTAAGAATGTGTATTACGGCGCCAACCACCACGGACGCAATTCACAGCGAGAACGCGTTGAAGAAATTACCCGGTTGCTCGCCCGCGAACTGCCGGAAACATCACGCGATCGAACCAGTCTGAAACTTGTACTTCACAAACGTCAGGACAAGGCGCGCAAATACTTTGACGAACTGGCCGGCAAGTTCGGCCGGAGCTATGTGCCAGGCCGCTCGTGGAAAGCGCTCGCGCATACGCTCATTACCTTGCTTCCGCCGCTGACAGTCGCCGACCTGGGCGCAGGCGAGGGGACACTTTCGCAATTGCTTGCCAAAAACGCACGCAAGGTTATCGCCGTCGATAATTCGCCGAAGATGGTCGAGTTCGGCGGGCAACTGGCGAAAAAACATGGAATCAAGAATCTGGAATACCGGCTTGGCGACATCGAGGATCCGCCGATTGCCAAAAACAGCGTCGATCTGGCGATTTTGAGCCAGGCGTTGCATCATGCCATTCATCCCGAGCGCGCGATCGCCGCAGCCCACGAGATCCTAAAACGCGGTGGCCGGCTGGCGATTCTCGATCTCTTGAGTCACCGGTTCGAACGGGCTCGTGAACTTTATGCGGACCATTGGCTTGGGTTCAGCGAAGTGCAGTTGCACCAATTCCTTGAAAAGAGTGGCTTCCGGCGAATCGAAGTAAGCGTTGTTTCGCGGGAAAAGCAGGGCCCGCATTTTCAAACTGTCCTGGCTACTGGCATTAAGTGAACGCCGGGGGCACTTCGCGTGTCAATATAGTCGCGGTTGGTTTATGGTCTCGACCGACAAATCTGTAGCCATGACCGGCTTCCTTGAAGAAGCAAAGCGACGTAAGGTATATCGCGTCGCGGCAGCCTATATCATTGCTGCGGGCGGAATAATACAACTGGCCTCTGCTGCGTTTCCGGCATGGGAATTGCCAAACTGGGCGCTGCGTCTGGTGATCGTGTTGTTATTGATGGGTTTTCCAATCGCGCTCATCCTTGCCTGGGCGTACGATATCACCGCACAGGGCGTTCGGGCGACGCCCACAACAGCGATACCCACATCGCATCGTCGTCGGAACATGGTCATGCTTGTGATGACCGGCGTGATCATTTCCGCCGCGGCCGGGTTTTTTCTGCTGCCACGTGTCTCAGCACACAAGTGCGATAAGTCTATAGCAGTATTGCCGTTTGAAAATCTGAGCGACGACAAAGAGAACGCGTATTTTGCCGACGGTATTCAGGACGACGTGCTCACCAATTTGTCGAAAGTAGGCGACCTGAAAGTGATCTCACGCACCTCGGTCATGCCATATCGAGGTAAGGCGTCGAACGTTCGTGAGATCGGAAAGACCCTGGGAGTTGGCGCCATTCTGGAGGGCAGCGTTCGCCGTATCGGCAATCGAGTGCGCGTCAATGTGCAATTGATTAACGCAGAGAACGACGAGCACATGTGGGCGGAGGATTACGATCGCGACCTGACCGATGTGTTTGCCATTCAAACTGACCTGGCCCAACAAATTGTACGCGAATTGCAAGCGAAGCTGTCGCCAATCGAGAAGGCGCAAATCGAGCGCAGACCCACTGAAAATGGCGAAGCCTATCTGGCGTTTATGCAGGGACACGAGATGTTTTATCGGCCTGATAAATTCCGCACCAATACAGAAAAGGCAGAACAACTTTTTGAGAAAGCAACAAAACTCGATCCAAACTTCGCCGGTGCGTTTGCTGCATTGGCTTGGGTCCACGATTGGAGTTATAAGGATTTCGATCCGACGCCTGCTCGAAAGGAGAAAGCGCGAGCCGCAGCAATGGAAGCGCTTCGTTTGCAGCCGACCCTGCCTGAGGCCCACCTGGCGATGGGTTTTTATTACTACTATTGCGAGCGCGACTATCAGGGAGCGCTCAACGAATTCGCCATTGCGAAGCTGAGTCTACCGAACTCGCCGGAAGTTTACATGGCCATTGGTGCCATTGAGCGTCGCCAGGGCAAATGGAAGGAGTCCACCGCGAATCTGGAGAGAGCAGCGTCCCTTAGCCCGAAGGACGCCTGGGTTCTTCAAAATCTTGCGGACAATTACTACGCGACGAGGAATTTTGAAGTCGCAGACAAGATTTTCGACCGGGCGATCCAAGCCGCGCCTGGATCATTTGCTGCGCGCGCTGAGAAGGCCAGCCTGGCGATTGATTGGAAAGGAGATCTCGGTGAGATGGAGAGACAATTGGCGCAAGTCCCGACAGGGTTCGACCCAGACGGTCTTATTACCTATGCGCGCATGCAGCTTTTAATTTTACAACGAAAATTTCCAGACGCTCTCGCGCTTCTGAAGCAATCGCCTCAAGTTCTCTACCATAAAAGCAAGCCAAAGGAGCTCTTTGAGGGCGCGATTTACACTTATTCGAACAATAAAGAAAAAGCGCGACCTGCCTTCGAACGGGCTCGACCCATTGTAGAAAAAGCTTTGCTTGAAAGCTCGG
>JBKPLM010000170.1:0-6533 GCA_046731655.1 Verrucomicrobiota bacterium
ACCCAAGATCTTTCAATCGATACGTTTCGCCAGCCAACTGCAACTGCGCATGCCGTGCCGAGACTGAAGGATTATTAATGATTACGGCGTTGTCGGGGCTGCGTCCGATTGTGACGAGTTCATCTACAAGTTCATACGTCGTTCCGCTGATGGTGAGCTTTGGCATGTCAGCTGTAATCTAGCCCAAGGCTTAACATTTGGTCGAACGATTCCTTTCGGAGACCCAATTTGGGTACGTTCGCATTTCGAAACGAGTAAATTGTCCGCTGCGTTTGACGCTTAGAGTCCGCATCCATAGGCTTAGCTGTATCTCATTCGGACCGAAAACCGGCTCTGGGGATCCCGAAAGGAGTAACATCATGGCGACATATATCAGTTTAGTGCAATTCACCGACAAAGGCATCCAGGCCGCCAAAGAGACGACGCAGCGGGTGGCTGAGTGGGCCGCTAAGGTGCAGTCGAAGGGGGTGAGCATCAGGGAGATGTATTGGACGCTTGGTCAATACGACCAGGTGTGCATCTTCGACGCCCCAGACGACCAAACGGCCGCCAGTGTGTTGCTGGCGGCGGACATGCTAGGTAACATTCGCACAGAGACATTGCGTGCTTTTACCGCCTCCGATATGGAGGAGATCCTAGGCAAGGTGCCCTGATCACGCTGAGATTAGCACTGACTTCCTGATTCGCGCCGAGCCTGCTCCGCGTTCTCGAATTATTGCGTTACGTGCAGTCCGTCTTGGATCATCCCGTTGAGTAGTTCTGGAAGGTGGTGATGTTCGATGATGAACGCAGGACCAAACCACTGCGAATGGTCTTTTGCATGTTCACTAACCCATGCGCTCGCTCGCTGGGTCAGCGGCCTAACGAGCGCAAGCGTGCCTTGTGGCAAAATCCAGATGTCTGTTTTACAGACGGGCCGGTTCATTACTTACGGTCTGTGTTTGCAAATGGTGGCTCCGGCCTGATCGGAAACAGCGGCCGCAAAACCGCGAATGTGTGCGATAAGCACGCAAAAAAAACCGCTAGAAAAATGGCTACACACTTCACGGCGCTTGGTTTCATCATTCTTCTCCGGAAATCGCGGAGCAAAGTTTCCTGAAGATGTTCCGAAAGAGGACCATTGAAGTGCGAGCGCTGATTGCCAAGCAACAGTTTGCCGCAATTTCACGACCGTTTGCGGTGCAGGTTTGCTCAACCCTGGCTGCACGCTCATTTTCGCAGAGATTTCTGACCATATTTCAATCGAGAGTGCAATGATTGACCGGAGATAACCGCGCCCGCATAGTGCCCACTTCCATGGGAATCGAGTTGACGCGCAACTTCTGCATCATCGCGCACATCGATCACGGCAAGACGACGTTGTCGGATCGGTTGCTCGAGACTACAGGCACGATCCAGGAGCGGGAAAAGCAGGACCAGCTTCTTGACTCAATGGACTTGGAGCGGGAGCGCGGGATTACGATCAAGGCGCATCCTGTGACGATGCGGTACATGAGCAAATCCGGGCAAAACTATCAGTTGAATCTGCTCGATACTCCCGGGCACGTCGATTTCAGCTACGAGGTGTCGCGTAGCCTGGCCGCGTGCGAAGGCGCGTTGTTGATTGTCGATGCGGCGCAGGGAGTAGAAGCGCAAACGGTGGCGAACGTTCATCTGGCTCACAAGCAGGGGCTCACGATCGTGCCAATTATCAACAAAATCGATCTGCCAAACGCCGACGTGGCCTCGGTGCATCGCCAGTTGGAAGAAATTCTCGCAATCCCAGCCGAGGAAGCGATCGATGCGAGCGCGAAGATGGGAATCGGGATCGACGAGATTCTTGAGGCAATCGTGAAACGTATTCCGGCGCCGCGACCGCCGGTAGACCAAACGTTGCGCGCATTAGTTTTTGATTCGGTCTTTGATGTTTATCGCGGTGTGGTCGGCTATGTGCGTGTCGTTTCCGGAACAATGGAGGCCAATCACGCCATCAGCCTGATGAGTAATAACACGCGCTATGAGATCAAAGAGGTGGGCGTCTTTACGCCGAAGATGCTCGCACGGGAAAAGCTAAACCCTGGCGATGTCGGTTATTTCATCGCAAACATCAAGTCGACTGCCGACATGAAGATCGGGGACACCATCACCGATCAGCGTCATCCGGCGCGCGAACCGCTTCCTGGTTTCCAGGAAATTCATCCCATGGTCTTCAGCGGGATCTATCCCATCAACACTGGTGACTTTGAGCATTTGAAAACCGCGATCGCGAAGCTGCGCCTGAACGATTCCGCGTTCGTCTATCAACCCGAAAGCTCGGTTGCGCTCGGATTTGGATTTCGCTGCGGATTTCTGGGGTTGCTGCACATGGAGATCATCCAGGAACGGCTCCGGCGCGAGTATAACATGGACATCATCGCCACGAGTCCAAGCGTCGTCTATGAAGTGGTAACGACGCGTGGAGAAAAATTGCTGATCGATAATCCCGCTCACCTGCCTAATCCAAGTACGATCCAGGAAATTCGGGAGCCGATTGTAAAGGCGTACGTGCTCTGCCCGAATGAAAATATCGGCGACATCTTGCAATTGATTCAGGAGAAACGCGGCCAGATGGAGCGCACCGAGTCGCTCGATACGCGTCGCGTGATGTTACATTGCGAATTGCCGCTTAACGAAATCCTTGTCGATTTCAACGACAAGATTAAGAGCATCACACGCGGCTACGGCTCCATGGACTACGAGCGCGCTGGCTATCGCCCGGCGAAATTGGTAAAACTGGACCTGCTCGTTAATGGTGAGCCTGTCGATGCGTTTTCGACGATCGTGCACAAGGATCGCGCGGAGGCACGCGGACGCCAGCTGGCAGCCAAACTAAAGGAAGTAATCCCGCGACAACTCTATCAGGTGGCCATCCAGGCAGCTATCGGTGGAAAAATTATTGCGCGTGAGAGCGTTTCGGCGTTGCGAAAAAACGTAACCGCGAAATGCTACGGCGGCGATATTACGCGCAAGCGGAAGCTACTGGAGAAACAAAAGGAAGGAAAAAAACGGATGAAGAGCATTGGAAAGATCAACATTCCTCAGGAAGCATTCATAGAGGTATTGAAAGCCCAATGACGAAATCTCTTGCTCTTACTCATGCTCCTGCTCGTTTCGGCTCTTTTAGAGCAAGATCAAGAGGAAGAGGAAGATTGTAACGTCGCATGTTTACGTCGCGCCAAGTGAAACATAGCCGGTTGCTCTTGCGGCACGCCCGGAAATATTTGCGGTATAAGGACGATCAGCTCAGTAGCGCGGACCGGGACCAAATCACCGCGGGCATGAAGGATCTCCGCGAAGCGTTATGGCAGAGAGATCGCGAGAAAATACACAGCACAGCCGATGCGCTGGACAAAACACTTCACAGGCTGACGCCGGTCACCTGGGAGTCTCATTGGCGAGAGAATTGCGAGGTGATTTTGGTGGCGATCATTGTTGCCGTGGGCATTCGCTCCTATTTCTTGCAGCCGTTTAAGATTCCCACGGGCTCCATGCAGCCGACCTTGAACGGAATCATTGGTTATCCGAGCACAGCTCCAGCGCCGAACATCCTACGGCAGATTGGCGAGTTCTTCGTCCTGGGTCGCAATTACATCAACGTGGTTTCGCGCGAGGAAGATCAGCTTCTTGAAATCCAGCCAAAGAAAATGTTCTTTTTCCTCACCTTTTCGCAGCTGATTTGCCAGCGGCAAAAGTACCTGGTGTATGCGCCACCCGACACGCTCAGTCATGATTTCAACGTTTTCCCGGGCCGCATTTATCATCGTGGCGACATCATTGCCAGGGGCGCAATCGATACAGGCGACCAGGTGTTTGTCGATAAGTTTAGTTACAACTTTGTTAAGCCGCATCGGGGCGACGTTTTTGTTTTCCGGACCAATCATATTCCGGGTATTCGCGAAGATCCTGAGGCAGGCTCGCCATTTTATATCAAGCGGCTGGCCGGACTGCCTGGCGACCATTTGAGAATCGACCCGCCGTTTCTCTATGCGAACGGCAAGAAAGCGGAGGGTTACGGTTTCGCGAGGGTAATGTCAGCGAAACCTCCTTATCGTGGCTATGCTTTGGGACGCGAATATCTATCGCAACCAGATCGCACATTCACCGTGCCACAGGACGGCTACTTTGCTTTGGGGGATAACAGTTACAACAGCTATGATAGCCGCTATTGGGGAGCGGTGCCTGAAGCAAACCTCGTTGGGCGTGGTTTGTTAGTTTATTGGCCGTTTGATCGACACTGGGGACTAATTCGTTAGATGATCTTACAATCGGTAGGGCCGGACCGCCTGGCCGTTTCGACGAGCTCAAGGTCCCGAGCCTGTCGGGGGACAGTCGCGCCCTACCAAAACATTGTTCCCTAACATGTGGCGACACTTGCCGCACCTGTATCCGCTACTGGGACTATGCAGTGGCTATGCGATCGTGATGATCTTCAGTCCGGTGCGGAACGCACTGGGGGATGGTTTTCGTTGCATTCGCCGCTATAAACGCATCTGGATCACCTTTTCGCTCCTTGGATTTGGCTATTTCCTTTTTCAATTTGTCACCTTCACTCCGATCCAAAGCTGGGCCGATGTTGATTTAAACCAGATCATCTCGTTACCGCGCTGGTATTGGCCGCGATTCGTGGACATATGGCGCGAAACACCTTTGCCTGCCCTCGAGGGAGTTGCGGGCATTTTTGATAATGCCACGACAACTTATCCACTCTCTGTCGTGGCCGCCGTGTTCATGCTCGCTAACTGGCGCGGACTTCACGGCGCATTGCTTCGAGCATTGTGGAAGCGTTACCGTTTCTGGGGTCATCTCACCTATCTGATTCTCTTGCTGAGCGCGCTGGCCTCGCTCTTGAAACCGATTGTGTTCTGGCGATTGCCAGAGTGGAGTGGTTTGGTCTCGGCTGCCGGGCTCCTGCGAATCTCGGCCACAGTCGACGCGACCGCGTTCATTTTCGAATACCTCCTGGGAGTCTACATCCAGGTGTATCTCATTACCGTCTGCCTGGCCTGGATCAAGGGCGTGAGCTTCGAAGAAGGAGAACTCTTTCGCTTTGCCATGCGCCGCTTCAGTTATGTCTTGGAATGGGCAGGGATCGTCGTTGCGGTAAGCATGCTGATCGTCCGGTTGCCTCTTCTGCTTGCCTATTTCACGAACATTCCCGGCGTTCTTGATTATCTGCCGATTGCGAGGGTGCTGATGAGTGTTTTGATTATTGCCTTTTGCTCCGTCCAAATTTCCCTGGCTCTCCATAATGAGACGGTCATCGAAGCAATGCGAGCCCATGGCCTGTTTATCCGGAAAAACGCCGCTCGCCTTGGGTGGTTTTTGGTTATCTGCGGCATCCATTTTTTTTGTATCATGGTCTGCGATGCCATAGTACGTAGCGCGATTGCTGATCGATTAGGCGCCCTGTTCCTTTGGAAGTTGAGTTTTGTTTTTCTTCGAGGAGCAATCACCGGCTGGCTCTTGGCTTCGTGGGTCTGTTTATTTCGCCAGTGCGAAACCGGCCGCATTAGCGGCGAGAAATGGATTCAGTATTAGAAAATCAGCCTTCGGAAAGGCAACCGTGAATGCGGCTACGATTACACGTCAGAGCAAATCGAACCTCGCCCTGGCATTCATTTCGTTAGGACGCGAGCGGAAGCGCGATATCACCGTTTTCTACGCCTTCTGTCGCGTCATCGATGATATCGCTGATGCCTCGGACCTAACCGTAGTGGAAAAGCGAGTTCGTCTGGCAAAATGGCGCCAGATGCTTCACGCCGCGGCGCAGTACGAGCCGCTTCTGGCTGGCGACGTAAGACGGTTGATCGGCAAATACTCGCTGCCGACCGACATGCTGGAGGAAATCATTGCCGGCGTAGAAATGGACCTGAGCACGCTGCGATATGCCACTTTCGAAGAGCTCCGGATCTATTGCTATCGCGTCGCGAGCGCGGTCGGCCTGGTAAGCATTGAGATTTTTGGCTATCGGAACCAGCGCTGTAAACAATACGCAATCGAACTGGGGCTAGCTTTGCAAATGACGAACATCATCCGTGACGTCGGGAAGGACATGCAGAATGGCCGGATCTATCTTCCGCAGGAAGATCTGGCGCGGTTTCATTATTCCGAGACCGAGCTTATACAGCGGCATTACAACGAGCGTTTTGTTCAACTGATGGAGTTCCAGGCGCGGCGGGCGCGTCAGTTTTTCGCTAATGCAGCCGCGGCTCTGCCCGCTGAAGACCGGAGAGCGATGACGCCGGCAGAAATCATGGGCTCGGTTTACCGCGGTTTGCTCCGCCGAATTGAGCTGGACAAGTTTCGTGTCTTTGAAAAAGATTACCAACTAAGCAAGATGGAGAAAGCAGGTCGGATCGTCGCGCAACTTTTCAAATCTTTTTTGAATCCGTCGCGGCGGACGTCCGTCTGACTTCCCGATTGCGAAACCTAACTAATAAATATGAAAGCAAATTCACTGAAAATTCTCTCAATATGTGCAGCTGCTGTCTCTTATAAACATCTCCGAGCCCACT
>JBKPLM010000171.1:0-2825 GCA_046731655.1 Verrucomicrobiota bacterium
GCGCGCGCCGGACACGACGCTCCATTGCTTTACAAGCGCCAGTCGCAGACGGTTACACCGAAAAAATCTCCGGGAATGGTCGACGGCATTGACAGTGGAAACGTGTTTGATAGGCTTACCGTCGACTTCGCAGTCCCGCTCGAACGCGATGATTGCCTTGTTCTCTATACCGACGGCGTGACCGAAACGCTTAATGCCGAAGGAGACGAGTTCGGACTCGACCGCATGATGCAATCGGTGCGCGCTGGTGCGAACGATGGAGCCCCGGCAATTGTAAGGAAGATCATCGAGGACGTTCGTGACTTTACCGGTTCGATTCCTCAAAACGACGACATCACTTTGATTGCCATTCGCAAAACATGAAAAAAATTCCTGTTACTGAACAAAGCAAACAAATGAAGCAATCCGCGGCCACAAGCCCGGCTCCTTCATCAGTTGTTCGCGGGGCCGATGCCGCGCAAAGCGAAACAGAAGATCCAACGGCCGGTTTACAGGCCGATCTCGACCGGTTCCGCGATCTCGCATTGCGCAGCCAGGCCGACTTCGAGAATTACAAGAGGCGTTCCGCGCGCGAAAAGGAAGAGGCGATCAAATATGCCAACAGTTCTTTGCTGGAGCGCTTGGTGGGAATCATTGACAATTTTGAGCTTGGCCTCGCAGCAGCAAAAGACCAGGGCGCGGACTCTTCCATTTATTCCGGAATGGTTCTCGTCCAAAAGCAACTCAACGATTTGCTGACTGAAAATGGACTGCAACCGATCGAGGCTGAGGGGAAAACCTTCGATCCGAACCTGCACGAAGCAATTGCCCATGAGCCCAGCAATGAATTTCCCGAAGAGGTCGTGGTGCGCCAGGCCCGCCGCGGTTATCGATTTAAGGACCGATTGCTGCGACCTGCGAAAGTGGTTGTTTCCAGCGGCCCAGCAAAGTAAGTGGGCTCCTTGCTTGCTTCGCCTACCAGTCCCATAAATCACGCAGGGGCTTCTCGGTCGTCATATGGCTACTGAAAAACGCGATTACTATGAAGTCTTGGGCGTTGAACGAAGCGCCACCGAGGAGGAGGTCAAACGTGCTTATCGCAAACTAGCCGTCAAGTTTCATCCGGATAAAAATCCGGACGACCCGCATGCCGAGGAAAAGTTCAAGGAATTAGGCGAAGCGTACGATGTCCTTATAGATCCAGAGAAACGCGCCGCCTACGATCGCTTCGGCCACGCGGCGTTCGCTCCGGGCGGGGCTGGTTTTGGCGGCGGCGTATTCCACGATCCGTTTGAGATTTTCCGGGAAGTTTTCAGCGGTGGCGGATTCGGCGGCGGAATATTCGAGACATTCTTCGGTGGCGGGGAACGCGCGGAAGATCGACGGCGCGGGTCCGATTTGCGCTACGACATGCAGATCAAGCTGGAGGAGGCGGCGTTTGGCGCCGAGAAAGAGATTGAAATCGCGAAACTCGATACCTGCGACAAATGCAAGGGTAGCGGCGCTGAACCAGGCTCGCGCACGATTACATGCTCTACATGTAACGGCCGTGGGCAGGTGATTAGTTCGCGCGGATTTTTTCACGTTTCGCAGACGTGTCCTCGCTGCCGCGGTGCCGGTGAAGTCATTGAAAAACCGTGTCAGAAGTGCCATGGCGAGGGACGCGTGGAAAAATTGAGCCGCGTTAAGCTGAAAATACCCGCCGGAATCAGGGAGGGTTCGCGGTTACGCTCGTTAGGCAACGGGGAGGCCGGCACTCGCGGCGGTCCTCCAGGCGATCTTTATGTGGTCATTCACGTTAGGGAGCACAAGATTTTTCAGCGCGAAGGTGACGATCTGTATTGTGACGTACCGATCCCTTTTTCCGTTGCGACTCTGGGTGGCGAGATTGACGTGCCGACGCTTGAAGGCAGGGCGCATCTGAGGGTGCCCGCTGGCACGCAAAGCGGGCAAATGTTTAAACTGCGCGGCAAAGGAATTACAAACGTCAACGGACGCGGCCATGGTGATTTATTCACGCGTTTAATTGTTGAGGTGCCGTCGCGCTTAAATGCACAGCAACGCCGCAAGCTCGAGGAATTCGCAGCGCTTTGCGGTGATGAAAACACGCCGTTACGCAAGAGCTTCTTCGAACGCGCGAAGGAATTTTTCAAATAGAACTCCGCAGCTCTTGTGGTTCACGATGCTGTCAAATTGATTGAATGCCCGCGTGATGCCTGGCAGGGACTCAAGCGACACATCCCAACAGAACTCAAGGCGCGTTACCTTCGCGCATTAATCGCGGCAGGGTTCAAGCACATCGATGCTGTTAGCTTTGTGTCTCCCAAAGCCGTTCCTCAGATGGCCGATAGCGAAAAGGTGCTGGAACAATTGGACGTATCAGGTGATGTCGAAATCATTGGCATCGTGGTGAACGAGAAGGGAGCGGACCGTGCTATTGCGACCGAAGTTGTGACGACTCTTGGCTATCCTTGTTCCGTTTCTGAAACGTTCCTGCGCAAAAACCAAAACCAGACCCTCGCGGAATCCTATAAGGCGCTGGAATCGATTAAGACAAAAGCCGATAAGACGGGCCTTGGCGTCGTCGTTTATATCTCGATGGCGTTCGGAAATCCGTATGGTGATCAGTGGGATGAGAACGAGTTGCGCCAAGCCGTAGCGAAACTGGCGGCGTTTGATATCCGATCAATCTCTCTGGCTGACACCGTCGGAGTTGCTGGCCCTGATCTCATTCGCCGTGTGGTCCGATCAATCACAAACCAATACGTCGGTTACGATATTGGCGTGCACCTTCACAGCGCGCCTGGCGAGGCTGCAGCCAAGGTGCTCGCTGCTTACGACGCAGG
>JBKPLM010000172.1:0-5986 GCA_046731655.1 Verrucomicrobiota bacterium
CAGGAACCATCTTGATGTTCAAGAACGAAGTAATCAGAAGCGTTCCAATCGCACCGAGATAATCATCACAAAGAGGAAAGTCGCATGAGATCAAAGTACGATGAAGGGAACTGTCTGACAAAAAGAGATAAAGGAATTCGCAGGTCACACTTATGCGACAAGCGAACTTGCCAGATCTCAAGTCCGGGTTGAGGAAGTAGAGCGACTAGAACAAACGGGTCACGCTGACCAACAAGGCGAGCTTCGTCTCGCAGGCGACGCACCAGCAGATCGAGCCGGTAAATTTTGAGATTTACGAGTTATGAAAATTTCCTGTTTGCTAATTGTGCTCCTTTGCGAATCTGCGATTGCAGCAATCCCGACGCCTTCGCCATCACCGCCGCTGAGTGAATCGGCATCTCCAGCTGCGACAATCACGCAATCGGTTTCCGAATTATCCGCGCAACGCGCTGCCACCGAACGGTCGAAGATATACTGGACTGGTGCTGCTTACGGCCACTGGCTCGACCAAGTCGCAAAAGATTCAGGCAACGCTTTTCTTCAACGGCCAATTTTTGATCGGGTTACCTGGATGCGTTTGATTAGTTGCGTTGTTGCGCTCGCGTTACTGTCACTACTTACAGGTTGGTTCGTCTGGATAGTGAGACGGCGCGCCGGCGAGATTGAATCGACGCGATATCAGTCCTGGTTGGCACTGAGTGCAGCCGCGGTTCGCAAACCGGTCGCACTTTTTCTTTGGATGTGCGGCGGCGCATTCGCGCTGTTACCGATCGCTGCTGGTATCATTTCCCGGCCTACTCGCATTTTTTGGGCGCGCGCCCTCACCGCGATCCTCTACGCCGGATGGATTATCGCGCTGCTATGGCTGGTTTTTCGTGCCATCCGTGCGGTGGAAAAACGGATGCGTCTGTGGGCAGAGCGAACGCGCAGCTTACCAGGCAAAATCGTTGTTCCGATCGTTGGACATTCATTACGGCTGGCGGTGCCGTTGCTTGGGATCATTCTATTGTTACCGCTGCTCAAACTTCCCGAAAACTGGACCTGGGTGACGCAGAAAGGCGTCGGAATTCTGTTCATCATCACGCTTTCGTTTCTAATCGTTCACGGCATCAACGCGATGCAGGCTGCACTGTTGAGCCAACAGCGATTGGACCTGCCGGACAATCTTTCCGCGCGCCGGATTTACACCCAGGTGTCGGTAATTCGCAAAATTATCATTACTGCCGTCGTAATCATAGCGACCGGTTCGGTGCTAATGCTTTTCGATCCAGTGCGGCAGTTCGGCACCAGCATTTTGGCTTCGGCTGGAATTGCAGGGATCGTGATTGGCTTCGCTGCTCAACGGACCCTCGGGAATGTGCTTGCCGGAATTCAGATCGCGCTAACGCAACCGCTGCTCATCGATGACATCGTGGTGGTCGAAGGCGAGTTTGGCCAGATAGAAGAAATCACTCTCACGTACGTAACGGTGAGGACGTGGGACCTTCGCCGGATGATTTTGCCAATCACTTATTTTGTCGAAAAGCCATTTCAGAACTGGAGTCGCGTTTCTACCGATCTGCTCGGCGCGGTTGTTCTGTACCTCGATTATCAGGCGCCCATTGGCGAATTGCGTAAGGAATTGAAGCGGCTTGTTGAGAATAATCCGAAATGGGACAGGAAGGTGTGCGGATTGCAGGTCACGGACACCAAGCAAACAACAATCGAAGTACGCGCTCTCGTCAGCAGCACGGACCCCGGCAAACTTTCCGATCTTCGTTGCGAGATCCGCGAGGGGCTCATTGAATTTCTGTGTCGCAATTATCCGCAAAGTCTTCCGCGACAGCGCAGCGTCAGCGAGCCTCCGGACGAAGAGATTCAGCACCGGCAAAAATCAAAATCCGCCCCAACCGCCCAGGGAAAAGAACACGAGCGTGGTCCCAAAGCTCCCGGCATCCACGCCGAATCCGACGGTGACGGTGCTAGCGGCTAGCTCATGTTCTCGTTAGAAAGGAAATAGCTTGAATCCATTTAGCCATTTTGTGATTGCGTGTTGCCGATGCGAAGGCCCCAAAGAATCAACGCGAAGGAAACAATGCCGGTGGGTGCAGATGAATGCGCCACGATTCTAATGATAACTTCCTGAAGATCGCTTCCGTGAGCACTTCCCGCGGCCAACGGCATTGTGGAGTTGCCGGCTCCCAATATGGCGCCCAGCAAATAGGCACCGACAATTGCCAGACTAGAGTAGATCAACAACCAGAACGCGAGCCGCGAGGCTGCGATTCCAAGGTGCAGCTTTGGCCACAACAATCCCATGGCCACGAACACGGCACCTAACAATGCCATCAACGAATGTGCCGAAAGCCCCAGCCGCGGCGCAGCGAAACTTGGAATCACAAATCCTTCAAGCGAGGTAAGCAAAAAGAGCGCAACGCCAGTCTGGAGGAGTCGATGACCTTGCCGCGATAACATGAACCCAAGTGTCAGGCTGTAAAACCGTGGTCGATGACAAATGCAGCTCCCGTGGCGAACTGCGCTTCAGGACTCACAAGAAAAGCAACCATCGCAGCAACGTCAGCCGGTTCGCCGAACTGAGGCGTCACCATGAATGACCGAAGATCCTTTGCATACGGACTGTCTTCCGGATTGCCGTCGGTTTTGATCGGACCCGGGTGCACAGTGTTAACTGTGATTCCGCGCGGACCGAGGTCGCGAGCCATTCCTTTCGCGAGACCGTCGAGGCCAGCTTTGACCATGCTGTAGATGCTTGTCGTCGCCAACGCAGCGAAATCGGCGATGTTGCTGCTAATAAACACAATTCGTCCGCCATCACCCATGTGTTTGAGCGCGGTGCGTGATGCAATGAATGCCGCTTTCAAATCCACGGCGATCATGTGATCGAAATCCTCATCTGAAACCTCGTCGACTGGTTTAAATAGAAATGCCCCTGCACTGCTGACGAAGATGTCGATACGACCGAATTCTTTTGCAACTTTTTCGACCGCTTTTATGAGTTCGTGTGCGTTGCTGCTGTCGGCCTGCATCGCAATGACCCGGCTGCCTTGAGCGCTTGCTTCCCTTACTACCGAGTCCGCAGCCTTCTTTTCTTTGAGAAATGTGAATGCAATATCGGCTTTTTCGCGCGCGAGCCGCTTAACGATGCCCGCGCCAATGCCGCGGCTGCCACCCGTGACCAAAGCAACTTTTCCCGACAAACGAGAGACGGGGCTGCCTTCTTCGTAATTCTTCCTGGTTTGATTCATAGTGCTCTTCCGTTTTTATCGTGGATTCCTTTTCTGAGAAATAATTCGCTCAGCGATTCGAGATCGCGCGTCATGTTTGCCCCGATTTTCGTTGTTTTGGCAAGCGGAGGGGATTAAGCAGGGCTCGTTATTTTCTGACTATTCCCGTTTGATTCCGGTGATCTTCCAAAGCTTGTACGGCTGGGTGCGCGTGGACTTGCCATTATTGAAACGCGGCATGTTTTCGATTTGCGACGCGGTGACGTACATCTCGCCGTTCGGTCCCCAGCTCAATGTGTCCGGCCAGAGCAAGCGTTTATCGGCGATGACTGGTTCCACATGTTTGCTCGCAGCGTCCCAACGCACAACGGCGCTGCCCTCAAGGTCGGTGAGATAAACGCTGCCGTCTGGCGCTTCGAGCATGCCATCAGGGGCTGACGTCTGGCTGACGTTTTCGACCTTGGATTCCAGATCCTTCGCGCTGAGCTTTTCATCCGTTAGGAAATTTGTCCTAATCCGGTAAAGCGTGTGACCTGTGAGCGCGTGGTAATACAGATAGCCATTCTTTGCATCGAACGCGATCCCATCGGAAGCAATCTGCGGCGGAGTTTTCTTTTGCTGGTCGATCAATTCTTTGCCACCTACGACAAGCTTCACGTCCTTTTCAGGTTGAGTGGAAGGATGACCCTCGAGAAGTCGGCACGCTTTGCCGCTTTTAAGATCGACAACGATGATTGCGCCATTGGCCGACTCCGTGATGAACGCGGTATCTGTGCGTGTGTCGATGCGAACATCGTTGAGATAGCTTTTCTTCGGTGCCACATTTTCACCGAATGGGATTGTTTGTACCACCTGGTTCGTTACCAGATCGATCTTTACTAGCTTTGGTCCGCCCTTGACGATCTCCTGCATTTTTGGCGCTGCCGGATCGAGAACCCACAAGTTGTCGTGATCGTCGACCACCACGCTTTGCACGCAGACAAAATGCGAGCCTGAAGGACCCTGCTTGTTCCATTCATCGTTGGGAAACGCCCTGAGTTGACCGTTTACAATCTCTGCCACTGAAATGGAGTGATCGTCCGACCAGTACGGAAAATTCACGAAAATGCGGCCGGATTTTGTCGAGACACCTACGCCAGTAATTTGTTTGTCGGGGAAACTGGCCACCTCTTGTAGCTCCACACCGGATGTAATTGCAGCGTTGATAAGAAAAATCGCGATAGCGAATTGAATTCGCACAAAAGGAATTCGTGCCTCCTATGAGAATCGGACGACTGAATGCGTAGAAGCCATTTCATAAACCTGAGAACGGTCTGAGGGCAGGCCGTCTCCATTAGTCGTTGTCGATGCGTCTCGATGGGGCCGGGCCGCCCTCGGCCCGTGAACACTGGCACCAAACTATTATGGGATAACTGCTAAAGTTGCTCGCATTTGAGCGTGTCAACTGGCCGTTGTCGGTTGTACGACTCGCGTCGGAGCAGCCCTTATCCGCAGTGCTAGCAGCGCCGCGGTAACAGCCAATCCGCCGAGCAGGAGAAATGCAGCAGTGTGGGTACCGGTTCGTGTTTTCAGTATTCCAATCAGCGTTGGTCCGAAAAAACTGCCCACATTTGCAACCATCGTCACAAGAGCTATCCCGGCGGCCGCCGGTGGTCCGGTAAAGAACTGAGTAGGCATCGACCAAAACGGGCCATAACTCCCGCAATGTCCCAGCGGAACGAGTGCTAGCGCTATAATTGCCAACACAGGTTGGCGCAGCAGCGCGCAGCCTACGAGACCAACAGCCATCAGGAAGAGCGGCACGGCAATATGTACAGCTCGCTCGCCGGTACGGTCAGAATGGTAACTATTCAGCAGCATACCCAGGATAGTTACCGCGCTAATTGCACCAAGGACCAGACCCACCTTGAAGTTACTAAGTCCGGTAAGTGACTTGATAATGAGCGGCGCCCAGAACGAGTAACCATAAAACCCAGCGGCGACCAGGAGGAAAATGATCCCTAATTTCCAGACGGTGGCATCGGTCAGAGCTTCTCGGATATTCGGTCTTAGCAGACAAGTTTTCCGCTCGGCTGCAAGTGTTTCTACCAGCCAATGGCGTTCCGCTGGAGCCAGCCAGCTCGATGTTTCGGGTCGGTCATTTAGATAGAAAATGACGCTCACGCCGAGCGAAATCGCCGGCAAACCTTCGACGAAGAACAACCATTGCCACCCTCTTAGGCCGTAAACGCCATCTAACTCCAGCAGAGCTCCGGATAATGGTCCTCCTATCAGCCCTGTTACAGGGACGGCCGTCATAAAGGCTGCAATCGCTCGCGCGCGGTGTGCTGTAGGATACCACAGGCTTAAATAGTAAATCACACCTGGAAAGAAACCGGCTTCAGCAACTCCAAGGAGGAATCGTAGCAGGTAGAAGACTGCAGGAGTACGCACAAACATCAATCCCGAGGAAATCAGGCCCCATGTTACCATGATTCGCGCGATCCAAAGCCGCGCTCCGACTCGTTCCAGAATGATGTTGCTTGGAATCTCAAACAGACAATAACCCAGAAAGAAGATACCCGAGCCAAAACCAAACACCGTCCCACTAAACCCGAGATCCGCGTTCATTTCCAAGCCCGCGAAGCCGACATTCACCCGGTCCAGCCACGCGATAACGTAAAGAACAAAGAGAAATGGAATCAGCCGCAATGTCACTTTGCGCAGGGTAACTACGGCCAATTCATTGGCCGGGCCTATCCTGAAAACAGTCGCGACTGGAT
>JBKPLM010000173.1:0-5379 GCA_046731655.1 Verrucomicrobiota bacterium
TCGAACATCTGCGCAATGACATTAATAAGATCGATGAGCCCAAAGCACAGGCGCTCTTCGAGACCGCTGCGGAAGTCATTGGCGGTTTGGACACGGCCTTCAAACATTACGAAGGGAAGGGCGAGAAGGCTTGGAAGTGAAGCGGCGCGCCCTCGCTACGGCGAGCAAGCTATGGTCGCGCCCTCCCATTTGCGCGTGGGATTCTTTGCGCGTGTAATACGTCAGCATGCTTGAGCCGTCTGCTGACGAGATACGTGAATGGGAAAATGCCGTCACTCAATTCATGATTGAGTATCTGGGCGATCTCCGCGATCGCCCAGTCTACCGGCACGCCTCTTCACGAGAGATTCGCAGCGCACTCGACTCGAAGCTTCCAACGAAAGGAACTGATTTTGATTCGCTGCTGAAAGTTTTTCGCGACACGATCGTTCCGTTTAGCCGGCAGAACGCGCATCCGCGGATGTTTGGGTATGTGCAATCGCCTGGAACGCCAATCGGTGCTTTCGCCGATTTGCTTGCCTCGACGTTGAATGCCAATCTTACGATCTGGCGTTCGGCGCCTGCGCCGGTGGAACTGGAACGCCTGACAATCGATTGGATCCGTCAAATTCTGGGATTGAATCCTGAAGCCGGCGGGCTTTTTGTCAGCGGCGGATCGATGGCAAATCTCGCGGCGCTGACCGCGGCTCGCCAGATGAAATACGACTCGTTAGGCCGGTTGCGCCTGTATGCGTCAAGCGCGATGCATTTTTCCATCATTAAGGCAGCGACGCTTTTGGGAATTGGCCGGGAGAATGTGCAGCAGGTCGCAGTCGACGAACGCTGCAGAATGCGAGTGGACGATCTCGTTGCAAAAATCAACGCAGACTTGGAAGCCAACTACGTTCCGTTGTGCGTCGTTGGAAATGCCGGAACCGTGGACACCGGCGCTGTCGACCCGTTATGGGAGATTCGAGAGGTCGCGAACCGGTTCCGGCTTTGGATGCATGTGGATGGAAGTTATGGTGCGTTCGCTATCCTGGCGGACTCGGCGAGAAAATTGTTCGCGGGTATGGAACAAGCGGATTCAATCGCGCTGGATCCTCATAAATGGCTTTATCTGCCGGTGGATGTTGGCTGCGTGATTTACCGCGACCCAGAGGCTGCCCGGGCTGCTTTCGGTCATGAAGCGGAGTACACACGCATGTTTGGTGAAGAAGCCGACGAAGCGTTTGTATGCTGGGACTACGGGCCGGAATTGTCCCGACGTTTCCGCGCGCTCAAAGTATGGATGCTGTTAAAAGGTGTGGGCCTCGAGCGGTTGAGCGAGGCGATCGAAAGCAATCTTGCGTGTGCGCGCTATCTTCAGTCGATGGTGGGAGCCAGCGACGACTTTGAGATGGTGGCGCCGGTCGAGTTATCGATCTTTTGTTTTCGTCACGTGCCGGCGCAGCTCAGACATCAACGGCCCGAGGCAATCGATGCCTTCAATGAGCGCCTGCTCGTCGCCTTGCAGCGAGATGGCAGTTCGTATCTCTCCAACACCACGCTTGGCGGTCGCTTCGCATTGCGCGGTTGCGTATTGAATTATCGGACCACTTTGCGCGACATGGAGATTCTGCTCGACGATTTGCGACGCGTGGCCAAATCGCTACCGACCTCTGCGTAGGAGAACCTCATTCGCCTCGTTGCTCGTACCGCGCGAGGCGCAAGCGGACTCCAATGGAATAAACCAAATAGTAGCCTATCAAGCCGGCAGCGATTGCCAGGGAAAGCTGCGTGCCTGAGGCTGAATTGAACCAATGCTGATCGCCGGGACCGCTGCTGCCGGCGTGCGTAGCGCGCCACCATCCGTACACAACGCGTGCTGCGATTGCGAATACAACGATGAATGCGAGCCAGCGGCTCGGCGTGTAGAAAAGTCCTTCAGGTCGGCTTTCCCAAAGAGTCAGCGCCAAGCCGAGCAATCCGAGAATGCCTCCAACGCCCATTCCAATTAGGGCGAATCGAAAGGCTGACGCGATCCAAAAGGAAAGCAGCAACGTGAAGGAGAGAAAGAAAACGACCGAGAAGCTGGTCACCCACACATTCAGGCTGGCGACCCACCGTCTTGCTTGCCGACGAGCGGTGCCCGCGCGGTAACGCAAAGCGAGGGAAAGCAACACCAGGCCCGCCAAGGCGAACAAGACAAAAACCAGAAGCGCAAGAACAATGAGCGGCACAGGAAAATGGTGAGATTAAGAATTAAAAAGTAAGAGGATGCAGCCAGCGAGTTTCAATCAAGCGAATGGCGCAATCAACTAAGGAGCAAGTCCGGCGCGGCGTTCGATATAGAAGTGTATGAGAAATTGCGTTGCTTTTCTTAAGCTCACGATCGGCCTTTCGCTCGTGGTCGCCGGATCGGTTTGGGCCGATGACAATGTGCGAGAAGTGCAGCAGAAATTGCGCGAGGACGGTTTTTACTCGGGCGAACTCGACGGCGCCTACAGCACGGATTTGAGCGCAGCGCTGAGCCGTTATCAGGTCCGCAACGGATTGCCTATCAGCGGACAACTCGATGCGGAGACCAGCAAAGCGCTTGGCGCGAAGCCGGCGGTCGGCCCAAGCACAGCCGCTGCCGAGCAGGGCTCCGAGACGTGGCGACGACTGCGTAGGGGCGAGCGGCGAACGTCAGCGAATGCGCAGCGGTCAGAGACTGCTGCAACGGAGGCCCGGGAGACGTCGTCGTCTGGCGTCGGCGACACAGAAAGCACCACAGAAACGCAGCCGCGATCGGCGCCCGCTGCTACAACTCGAACTTCGTCTGAGGAGAGGGGAGCGGCGTCAACGACGTCGACTACAGACTTGGAAAGCAACAGAGAAATTCAGCCGCGGTCAGGGCGCGCAGCTACAGCGCGAACCTCCGCAGAGCCCACGGAAGAAGTCCCAGCACCGCCGCCTACACGCTCGGAAAACAACACGGAAATTCAGTCGCGGTCGGAGCCCGCGGCAGCGCGCTCCTCCTCAGAAATCACAACCACGGAACCGGCGTCAGCACCAGCAGCGACAACTTCAGCCGATGAATTCAGCAGCGAACGCCTGCGCGATTATGTGGCTGCGTATGTTTTGGCCGGACTCGACAAGAACGTCGGAGCCGAAACCGAGTTTTTTGCAGATCGTGTTGAGTACTACGACCAGGGCACGATGGATCGTGACAAGATCCGGGAAGATTTAAAGCGCTACGACGTGAAGTGGCCAGAGCGTCACTTCTGGGTCGCAGGTAAGATTAACATCGAACCGCAGAGCGATAGCCGGGTAAGGGTGACATTCCCGCTGGGATTCAAATTGCGCAATGCCAACAAGCAATCATCCGGCAAAGTGAACAAGACACTCGTGCTTGAGCGAGCTGGCGACGATCTCCAAATCGTCGCGGTCAACGAAGGGAAATCTGAATAGTTGGGAATTGTGAAAGAGCGAATGAGTCGCTGCCAGCCCTCACAGTTCGGCTTGCCTCGCGTGTGCCTGCGGGACATTCTTGCCGAACTCGCGTCATATGCCGTTCCGGCAAACCATCGCAGCAAAGATTTTCGGCCTGGCGATAATCTTATTGCTACTCACCATCGCGCTTGCCGGTTTTCTGCTGTCCGAGGTAACCCGCACAAAACAGGATCTTACAATCGTCGCGAATTTCGATGTGCCCCCTTACTCAGTCACTGGCACGTCTGCATGAGTTCGGACTTCGACGACGTCTTGCGTTCGAACGTTGGTTTGGCGCGTTGAACGCTGCCGAACCCAATCGCGAAATTGTTGCTGAGGCGACTGAGAATTATACGGTTTTCACTCGCAAACTGACGGACGAATTTTTAACTGCGCGGCAGATCATTGAGGCTTATCCGAGAAATGGGCCCGGCAGTCACACCCTCGCTGAGGTAGAAACGCTGCTCGATCAAATTCAGCCTGCTTATAAAACCCTTAATAATCGCCAGCGCGAAGTGCTGGACATGCAACTCGCTGGTCAACACGACAAGGCCAATCAGCAGTTAAACCTGCTTAACGATCTTCAGAGCACCGTTCAAAATCAGCGTGAGGCGGTTAATTCGAAAATGGCCGCATGGAGTGACTCTGCGACTAAGGCAACGGAGCAACGCGAACGACGTGTATTCTGGTTAACGATCGCAGCGACAACATCCACCGTGTTGTTAGGCCTGGCGGTGGCGGCGCTCATCACAAACCGCCTGAGCAAACCGGTGCGGTCGCTGGCCAGTGCCATGCGCGATGTCCAGGGTGGCAATCTCAACATTCAGTTGCCGGTTAGTTCTACCGACGAGGTGGGACGCTTGACCGATTCATTTAATTTTTTCGTTCAGGAATTGCGTTCCAAGGAGCGGATGAAGCAAACCTTTGGTAAGTACATCGATCCGCGAATCCTCGAGCAGGTACTTGCGGAAGGTGGCAGAGAGGCGGTAGCCAGCGGCCGGCGTGATATGACCGTGTCGTTTGCGGACCTCGTTGGATTCACCGGCTTATCGGAAAGGCTGACTCCTTTGCTCATGGTGAAGCTGCTCAATCGGCACTTCGGTTTGCAGGCTCTCGCCGTTCAGGAGTATCGTGGCATCGTGGACAAGTTTGTCGGTGATTCAATTGTAGCGTTCTGGGGTCCTCCGTTCGTAAAGGCGGAAGAACACGCGATGCTGGCGTGTCGAGCGGCACAGGCGCAACTGCTCGCGCTCGATAATCTCCGGCGAGAACTGCCGGACATCACAGGATTGCGCCGTGACATGTCGCCAGTCGACCTGTGCATTGGCATTTGCACGGGCGAAGCTGTCGTGGGCAACCTCGGTTCCGAGAACACACGCAGCTACACAGTAATCGGCGATACCGTGAACATCGCTGCCCGACTCGAAAGGGCCAACCGTGTCTATGGCACGCAAATTCTGGTTAGCGAAAGTACCGCCCAGGCGATCGGGTCGGAGTTTAAAATGCGGGAGATCGATACAATCTCAGTCAAAGGCAAGACCGAAACCACGCGGGTCTTCGAGGTGATGTCCATGGCCGGGCAATTATCTGAAGAATCGGTGCGAATGCGCGAACGCTACGATCAAGCTCGAAAGATGTACCTTGCTCAAGATTGGGACCGCGCCGAGGCGACTTTCGCGAATGTCTGCAAATTCGACCCAATGACGGACCATCCAACGTTTTCCTTGAGCGGATTCAATTTCTGCGCCGAAATCCCCCCGAAAAGAATTGGAATGGCGTCTGGAATCTCAGGGAGAAATAAAGACGCCGATTACGCTTGGGATTGATCTTTCGACGCGGTCGTGAGGGGTTCGCTTTCCAGATCGGGCTGTGAAATTTCAGGCTTTGCTTCCTCGGCGGGCCTGTATTTCTCCACCGGGCGTGCAGTTTCAGTCTTAAGAAGAG
>JBKPLM010000174.1:0-3991 GCA_046731655.1 Verrucomicrobiota bacterium
GACCAAGAGCGATCCAACGGCGCGATCCGTTAAGGCGCATCCCGATGTGCGGAAAATAACAAAGCGTTAATGCGACGAGCGCCAACGCAAACCAGAGCCACCAGGTGCGCTGCCAAAAATGATAATCAACTAGCGCGGCAATGATGCAGACCACAAGGCCAATTCCGAACCAAATCGCCTGTCGTCTAATGAAAAAATAGACGTCTCCATGACTGTCGCGTGCAAACGCGCTTGTGCTAAAGAGCATGACAATCCCGATTACGAGAAGTCCCAGCACAGCGAGAAAAAGGATATAGGCGCTCTTACGATACATAGTCAGGTCGAGCGCGTTTGTTGCTTTGCGTGGCGCGCTTCATCTTTCTTCTCTTTGGAGTTCGCTGCTTTTTCGTTCGTCGTCTTTGGCTTTGCTGTCTTGGGGATTAACAGCTTTTGGCCGATCCGTAATTTGCGCGGATCCTCGATATGGTTGAGCGCGATCAGATCGTCGTAAGGAACCTTTAGTTTTTTTGCGATCGTCACCGGATTATCGCCCTTCTTCACGACGTAGGTTTTTCCAGAAGCCACAGGCTTGCCGGCGGTAGTCTCTTGACGCGCCGTAGCCTTGCGCGAAGGCTGGTTGGCGACAGAGGGGACGTTCGCGTGGTCGTCTTTTAGAGACAATTTCGAAGAAGAATGTGAAGGTTTTAAATCCTCGCGGGGCGCGTTCTCTTTTCGCGCGACCACATTTTGGGGTTTGGTACCGTCACTGTGAATAGCCGCGCTCGCCGTCGCGGATGGTTTAGGTTCCGCGTTTGCCGAGGATGCCGGAACAAACGAACTCTCCCGGGTTTTGATCGCGTTGAATGCGATAATTCCCGACACGGCGACTACGTGCAGAAGCAAAACAATCAGCAGGGCTCGAGACAGTTTCATGTTCGGCTCCGGCATTTCTTCGAAGTCCATTCCGGCAGACGCCGCGGATGAGCGGCGCGCAGTCGCGGCCCAGAGTTTTCTATGTCTGAAAAAGCGCGGAATTTTCATCAGCCGTTGTTAGGCAACGCGCGGACGAGCGCGCAGAATTGATCGCCCCGATCGACGTAGCTTTTGAACATGTCGAACGATGATGTGCCCGGAGAGAAAAGAACCAATTCCCCAGGTTTTGCGCTGGCGTGTGCCCGCTCAACCGCGTCGGCCAGCGAGCTTGCGATCTCGGATTCGACCGCGCCAGTCCAAGAGCGCCTAATGCTCTCGGCCATTTCGCCGATCAAAATCGTCGCTCGGACCTTCTCCTGCACCAGAGAGCGAAGCGAATCAAAGGTAAACCCTTTGTCCTTGCCGCCGGCGATCAGGACGACCGGCTTGCTTTGCGCGCGCAATGCCTTGTCCATTGCGTCCAGATTAGTCGCCTTGGAATCGTTCACATAAGCGACGCCGTTGACTTCGCGCACAAATTCGCAGCGATGCGGACGCGGTTCATAAGCACAGAGCGGCGGCACCATTTCCTGGAACGACAATCCGCGTGCCATGCCAACGGCAAGGGTCGCCATCAAATTCTCAATATTATGCAAGCCACGCAGCTTGGTATCCGCTAACCGCAAAACCGATTCGTTGCGGTAAAGAATCGCGCCTTCCGAGACTCGGAAATCTCCGCCATTGGTATAGGCGCTAAACGTGATCGTGCGCGGGCGAATATTCGGCATTTTTTCGATGGCATTCACGACTGCCACATCGGCATCGGTTTGATTTTCAAAAATGCGTAGCTTGGCTGCACGATATTCCGCTACCGAGCGATAACGATCGAGATGGTCCGGAGCGAAGTTAAGCCAGAGACTGATAGATGGATGAAAGGTGCGGATCGTCTCCAGTTGGAACGAGCTCACCTCAACCGTGAGCACGTCGTACAGCTGCTTCTCGCGTGCCACTTCCGACAGCGGTTTCCCAATATTTCCGCAGGCAATCGTTCGCTGGCCGCAAGCATTTAACGTCTGAGCGAGTAATTCGGTCGTTGTCGTTTTGCCGTTCGTGCCGGTGACCGCAATGACTGGAATTTCGCAAAAGCACCAGCCCAGTTCGAGCTCACCGATGATGTCGATTCCGCGCGATGAGAAATTGCGTACCAATCGAGAAGCCGGATCGATGCCAGGACTTAAGACCGCCATTTGATACGTAGAGGAGTCTTCCTCCGCAGCCGCCCCGCAGATTACGCGGACATCCTGCGCTCGCAGATTATCGATGGTCGATTTAAGTAAGTTCTTCTCTTCGGCGCTATCGACCACTGTGACCTGCGCGCCCTCCGATCGGAGCAGCAGCGCCGCAGCGCTCCCGCTTAATCCCGCACCAAGAACGGCAATATTTTGATTCTTGTAATGCACGTTTTATCTCAGTTTCAGTGTCGCCAACCCGAGCAGCGCAAAGATGATCGAGAGAATCCAAAACCGAACGATGACCGTGTTTTCCTTCCAGCCGGTCAATTCGAAGTGATGATGAAGCGGAGACATGACGAAAATCCGCTTGCCCGTCAGTTTGAAACTCATCACCTGCAGGATTACCGAGACGGCTTCGATCACGAATACGCCGCCTACGACAACCAAGAGGAGCTCCTGCTTGCAACAGATGGCGACAACCCCAATCATCCCGCCGATAGCCAGCGATCCGGTATCTCCCATGAAAACTTTCGCCGGAAAACAATTGAACCAGAGGAAGCCCAGACCTGCGCCGATCAGTGCGGAGCAAACGACAGTCAGTTCTCCGGCAAACGGATAAAACGGGACCTGCAAATATTCGGCGATCCGAAAATTACCAGCCGCGTAAGAAAGCAGGGCATAAGCAAACGCCACGGTGATCGTGCAACCAATCGCCAGACCATCGAGCCCGTCGGTGAGATTGACCGCATTCGAGGAACCAACAATCACGAGGAGAAAAAATACGAAGGTAAACCAGCTCATGTTCGCAATGACTGGCGCCTTGACGAACGGCACATAGAGGGAACGTGCCTGCACTTCCAGCAACGGACTGCCGAGAAAAACGGCCGTGACAATTAAGGCAAGCGCAATCTGAAAAATCAGTTTGATCCGGCCGCTGATGCCATCGGACTTCTTCTTCGTCACCTTGAGGTAATCATCCGCGAAGCCGAGAGCGCCGAGATAAACCATGCAAAACAGAACCAGCCAAACGAAGCGGTTATCGAGGCGCGCCCAGATAAGACTGGACGCAAACACCGCGCCAATAACCAGCACGCCACCCATGGTGGGAGTGCCTTGTTTACCGCCATGCAGTTCAGCGAGGCGGTGAACTTCCGCGGCTCCGCGAATTGGTTGTCCCAATTTCAGGGCGATCAGTCTTTGAATAACAAAGTTTCCAAAAATCAATGTGAGCAGGAATGCCGTCACCGCCGCGGCAATGGCTCGGAATGTTACGTAAAGAAAAACGTTGAACCCGATGAACCGATCGCTCAGGTGATGGAGGAAGTACATCATGGCGAATTGGCGGTCGCAGATTGCGGATTGCGGAATGCTTCAATTACTCGCTCTGTGCGCGCCAGGCGACTGCCCTTGATGAGAACGAGGTCGCCGGGCTCGGCGAGGTCGGTTAATAATTCAGCGGCTTCGGCAGTTGACGCTACGGTTGAGCTTTTCTCCAGGCCGGCTCGTTTTGCCGCTTCTGCGATAGTGGCAGCCACATTTCCGATGGCAATCAAGTGATCGACCTTTAACGCGGCCGCGGTCTCGCCTACTTCGCGATGTCCGCTTTCCGATTCATCGCCCAGTTCACGCATTTCGCCCAACACAGCAATCCGCTGCCCCTCCGCATCCAGTTCAACCAAGGTTCGCAACGCTGCTTTCATGGAATCGGGGTTTGCGTTGTAGCTATCGTCGAGAAAATGCACGCCGCGGATTTCCTTGACTTGCAAACGCGCCTTGGTGAGTGGAGCAGAGACCAGGCCAGCGGCGCACTCTTCCACGGAAAGACCAAAGACACGACCGGCCGCGACGGCCAGCAGCGCGTTCTGCAC
>JBKPLM010000175.1:0-6684 GCA_046731655.1 Verrucomicrobiota bacterium
CTGCGGCAGATCATATTGATAAACCCGAGCCACGTTGGCAGGCGATCCTGGCCCTGCTTGCGATCGGAGGAATTTACCTGGCACTGCCGCGGTGGTTCATCGTTGGTCCTACCTGGCTAATGCCAGGGGTGATTATCGTGCTGCTGGTGCCGACGATCATGACCCACCGGACGGGTCGTCAGTCCCTGAACCATGCACTTGGGATCCTGATTAACGCCATCATTACCCTCGCCTTGATCGGATCAGTTGTCTTGTTAGTAACAACACTCCCGTCCCATAGGGAAGCGCCGTTGAGACTGTTGGGCTCTGGCGCGGCGCTTTGGTTGACGAATGTTCTCGTCTTTGCGCTTTGGTATTGGCGACTCGACGGCGGCGGACCAAATGTGCGCGACCGGCGTCATGAATTCGGCAGCCGCAGTTTTGTGTTTCCGCAAATGCAAATCGAGAAGGTCGAGCGCGGTCGCTTTGGAGTGGAACGATGGCGGCCCGGTTTTGTTGATTATCTATTCATCGCGTTCACGCAGAGCTCAACCTTCGGCCCAACCGATGCGCCGCTGCTGGCACGCTGGGCAAAAGCTCTCGCCATGTGTCAAATTTTCATCTCGCTGAGCATCGTCGTATTACTTATTTCGCGGGCCGTTGGGATTTTGTAAGGCATCGCGCAGCCTGACCATTCGGTGATTGAGATGCTCGGAGCGTACCCTGCTTCTCATTGCTGGGCCTGCACTTGTTCATGCGCATATTCCGGCTCTTCTCCTGTTAAGACGGACAGAAACTGAGTAAAATGAGGAGTGAGCCGAATCGTTTCGCTTTTGCCCGCCGCGACGGAGATTGCCGCTGCGCTCGGATTGATGGACCAGGTAGTTGGTATTTCGCATGAATGCGATTTCCCGAAAGAAGCAAACGCGCGGCCGCGTGTTACACATTGTCCGGTACACAACGCTGGCCTAACGAGTGGCGAAGTCGATCAATGGGTGCGCCGGGCACTACGTAATGACGGGACAATTTACACAATCGACGAGCCGCTTCTGCGTGAGTTGCACCCCGATGTAATTCTCACTCAGAAATTGTGCGACGTGTGCGCGGTGGGCTACGGCACCGTTGCCCGGCTGGCGGAAACTTTACCAGGTCTGCCGAAGGTCGTGAATCTCGAGCCAACAAGCCTCTCGGATATATTCGATGATATTCGACGTGTTGCCGAGGTGTGCGGAGTACCGGAGCGCGCGGAGAAATTAATCGCAAGCTTGTCCGCGCGTGTGGAGATTGTTCGGCGCCGCGCAAAGCGCATTTCGCATAAGCCACGCTGCTTTTTGATGGAGTGGGTGGACCCGCCGTTTTGCTCGGGGCACTGGGGGCCAGAGCTCGTAGAGATTGCCGGTGGACGTGATTCGTTAGGCCGCAGGCATCGGCCCTCGGCGCGGGTCGATTGGCGGGAAGTAGTCGACACCCGTCCCGAAATCATGGTGCTCGCTCTCTGCGGCTACGGTATCGACCGTGCCCGACGCGATTACGAGTCGCTCCGGAGTTTTCCTGATTTCGATTCACTTCCGGCGGCGCATGACGGCGAGATTTATATCGTGGACGCGAGCGCGTATTTCGCTCGCCCGGGGCCGCGTATTGTCGACAGCCTCGAGATTCTCGCTGGAATCCTGCATCCACGAGAATTTCCCGAATTTGACTCACGCGGCCCTGACGATCCACGCGTCGTCCGCGCTGGTTAAGGAAGCTGACGAAAGCGCGTGTCATCCTGAGTCGCGTAGACGACGAAGGACCTCGCATTGGGTGATGAGTCACACAGAGTAGCTGTGTAATCTTCAGGTCTTGTGGGAGGTCCCTCACTTTCGCTCGGGATGACGACGCGCTTGGGCCAGTGTCCAATATCCAGTGTGGGATGCAAGGCGCATCTCACCCCTTTGACGATAGCTTGGCGTAGCCCTCTCATTAGCCCAGTTACTCGCTGCCTCCCTTTGCGGGCTCGGGTTGGCGTTCCGGCCACGCGGCGGCAAGCGCCAGGGCGACGACGATTCCAACCGAGACTTCGAAAAAGCGGTGGAGCGCAATGATCCAGGCGGCGTTTGAACGGGGGATGAGCACGATGATGGCGAGCGTGATGCTCGCATAACGGTAAGCACTTTTCTCCATACGAAATGCGGCGCACAAAAGCCCCAGCACAAATATCGCAGTCGCGAAGACCAAAAGATTTCCGCTGAAGTAGTTTGCCAGGAGCGCTCCGGTCAGAGCGCCCAGCGCAGTCGCTGCTATACGTTCGACCGAAATCAGAAGAGTCGCACCGAGCGTTGATTGCATGACCACAAGCGTCGCAATCGCGGCCCAATAGGCCTCGGGTAATCCGAAGAGGCGTGAGACCGCAAGCGAGATAGTCGCCGCAGTAGCCGTGCGAATCGAATGTATGACCGACGGAAGATTTTTCGGCTCCCATTTCCAAAGTTTCACAAGAGCGATTTTTCGTACCGACCCGTTGTCTGCAACATCAATTTCGAGATACCGCGGGCAGGGCGCGTGCGGTTTGGGCGAGCAGGTTCGCCGGCACGATGCACGAGTTAATGCTCGTTAGGTTCAAGCGCCTTAACGATTCCTACAATCGTAACGGGTCAAGCTTTCTTGGCGCTCCAGTGCAAGGCCAGCGCCGGAACCAGGAAGAAAAAGACAATTACTATCCGTACGTTTGCGAAAAAGTTCAGAGTAAGTGCGCCCAGTTCTTTTTCGTCGAGTTTAAATCGTTCAACAAGCCAGGGGGCATAGGAATGCCACAAGGCTAACGTGGCAATCCAGTAGAAGAAGGCGAAGAGGACGCCAACGACAAAGGCGCGCAGGAAGAAGTTCCGGAGGAAAATGATTTTTTCGCGTTCCATGATTCATCATTTATTTCGAATAGAGGACTCGGCGTGCGCTTATCGGACCAACAATCTGCGTGAATTCCCAAGATCGATGGATCAGCTTACGGCATGCGAATCAGTGAAATGAATTGGATGATGGTGGAAGAATATCTGAAGCGCGATGATCGCGCGGTATTGCCGCTGGGGAGTACCGAACAACATGCATATCTTAGCCTCAGTGTGGACAGCATTTTGGCGGAACGCCTGGCCAGCGAAGCAGCGGAACCGTTGGATGTGCCTGTCTTTCCTGTGCTGGCATACGGCATCACGCCATATTTCCGTGCATTTCCGGGGACGATCACGTTAGGAGTGGAAACGTACATGTCGATCATTGGCGATATCCTCGATGCGCTGGCGGAGCAGGGGTTCAAGCGAATCCTGATCGTCAACGGACATGGAGGCAATACGCCTGCGCAAGGACTGGTAGGTGAATGGATGGCGGACCATCCGGGCGTGCGAATCAAGTTTCATAACTGGTGGAACGCGCCGGAGGTTTGGGCACACGTGCAGACAATCGATCCCGTCGCATCGCACGCATCCTGGATGGAAAATTTTCCATGGACGCGTTTGGCAAAGATCGAGATGCCGCGCCAGCAGAAACCGATGAGCGATTTGGAGAAATTGCGCCAACTCGATCCAAGATCGCTGCGCGAGTATCTCAAAGACGGCAATTACGGCGGTCTTTATCAGCGCGACGACGAGGAGATGATGAAGATATGGCGCGCAGGAGTGCAAGAAACGCGTGCCTTGCTGACGGAAGGATGGGATTAAAGGACAAACATTCAACCGGGCGATTCGTCAAAAGCGATACGGAGAACGCGATTTCACCTAGGAACGTCCAAAGGCTTCTCGCAGCTCGCCTTTGGCGCGTTCCAAGATCTGCTTTTGTCTTTTAGGCAAATTTTTGCCCGCGCGATTGAGGTAGAAATTCAACATCGACATCGCCGATTGGTATGGTGTGCCTTTGCGTCGTTTGCTGCGCTCGGCAGAACGTTTCAACGACAACGCAATGCGATGAGGATCTTTCCCTTTGAAGACATCCGACTCAAGATCGAGCGCGTCGCTGTGCTTTGTAACTTTAGCCGACCATCGGCGACCCTTTGAGGATGTCTGCTTCTTAGGCGATTTTTTCGCTCTCCGAGCCATCAGCCTCCCGCGCCCATGCGCGTTGCGTTAACAAATTCTTCCGTGTGATGGTCGATCTGCCGGCCGCCGCGTCCACGATTTTCATGGATGTAAAGCGCGCCGCGCTGCACGGTGGTGACGGAAGGAGGTGGCAGGTTGATTTCGTATTTCACCGGTTGACGGTGATCGGCCAGTTGGAGTTCCGGGTTATACACGCTGTCGAACTTCCAAAGCATTCGGATAAAATTGGTCTGACCGCGAAGCAACTGGCGGACCACGATCCGCGCGCAATCGCGAAGCGCTGCCCAGCCCAGATGCTTGCGGGAAAGCACGCGCTGTGTATCGACGAGTTCCTTGTAAAATTCCGGCAGTGGCAGCTTGGTTGGTAATACAGTGTGTTGAATGTCGAACAGGCGATAATCGCGCGTCGTGAGGCGACGCGATTCGGTATGCCAAGTTTCTGTGCCGGGATAGGGTGTGTTAATGCTGATGTTGACGACCTCGGGGATCTCCAGGCACCAATCGCGTACGACCTTGAATCTTTCGCGGTCCCATGCGGGATCGGCAATGATGTTGACAGCCACTGATATGTCGAGCGAGCGAGCAAACTCCAGTGCTTCGAAATTTTTGGAGAGCGTCACGCGTTTGCGATAGCGCTTCAATCCTTCTTCATCGATCGCTTCGAGGCCAAGGAACATGGTAGTCAGGCCGAGGCGCTTCCAGAATTGGAAGACTTCCTTGTTTCGCAGCAGCACGTCACCACGTGTCTCAAGGTAGTAACGTTTCCGTATCCCGCGTCGCGCAATCGCTTCGCCAAGCTGCATGCCGTGCTCCGCCTGAATAAACGCAACGTCGTCGACGATGAAAATCCCAGGCTCGCGGATTTGCGCCAATTCCTCGACAGCGCGTTCTGGTGTCTTCACCCGATAATTGCGTCCGTAGAACGTCCACGCACTGCAAAAAACGCAGTCCCATGGACAACCCCGGCTAAACTCGATGGAAGCGGCCGGGTCTAATTGGCCGATGAAATACTTTTGGCGATGTTGAACCAGGTCGCGTGCAGGTAACAGATCGTCGAGCGAATGCACAAATGCGGGTGGCGGGGCGCGATGATCGAGTGTTACGCAGCCAGGAACGCTCTTCAGGTTTGGCTGACCTTGGACCAGAGCATCCAGCAACCCGGCGATCGCCGTTTCGCCTTCGCCGGTCAGCACGCAATCCACAGCGTCGTCAGCGTGTCGCAAGATTTCTTCGGGAATAAACGAAACGCTGTGTCCACCTATACAGATGAATGTTTCCGATAATATGGCACGCGCGGCGCGAGCGAGATCGATGACTTCAGGAACGTTAGCGAGGTAATTGACGGAGAACGCGATCAAGTCCGGTTGCCATCGCCTGACCAGTCGGAAAAAATTCTGCTGCGGTTCACATTGCAAATCGATTAAGCGAACCGTGTGACCGCCACGCCGCGCTGCCGCGGCAACCAGTTCAAGACCGAGCGGTTCGAGCCGAAGATAAATCTTCGAATACATCAGACAGCTGGGATGAACTGCCAGGAATTTCATCTGTTAGACCCGTTATTTCATCGCGTGATGTTCATTGTCCGCGCGTATGAAAAGCGGCGGAACACCGCCGCACTCCAAGACCCAAGCGATGAAGGTGCGCTGGCAATGGCGGCCACGTTTTGGAGTGCGGCAATGTTTTGCCGCTTTATGAGACTTATCGCGAAGTTGATTTCCGAGCAGACCGCAGGCGAATATTGATCTCCGATGTGAGCGTGCGATGGACCGGGCACTTCGCCGCGATCTCCATCAGCTTGTCGTGCTGTTCTGCACTTAACGAACCGGTCAAGTCCACTTCAACGTCAATCCTGTCCAACATGCCCTCCTTCGTTTCGCAGTCCTCGCAGTCCCTTGCATAAATGCGCAAGTGCCGGAGTGAAACTGTGATATTCTCGAGGGGCATTTGTTTCCGGCGCGCGTACAAGCCGACCGTCATGGAAGTACATGCCCCGAGCGCCGTCAGCAGGTAGTCGTATGGATCCGGGCCGGCATCGCTGCCGCCTGCGTTTACTGGTTCGTCAGCAACAAGACTGTGCTTACCAACAACAATCTCTTGTCTGAAGCTGCGCGCGCTGCCGTGCACGACAACATCCGGGGTTTTGTCACTCTGTTGTGCGCTCACGTCGGAATCAGGGGCGTAGAATTCCCGCGAAGCGATCGCGATATGACCAGAGTAGGAACAATTCAAGAATTGTAACAACCATTGCGGGCACCATCCCCGCAGGCTCGGGTGCCATCAAAAGGTGGAAGGCCCAAATATTGACGATGATGGCGCCGAGAATCGTTAAGCCGAGCGGAACGAAGCGGCCGATCAAGAGGAGCAAGCCCCCAATGACCTGAAACCCGCTGATGACGTAAACATAGCCGCTCGCGAAAAACGAGTGCAAATATTCACCGGCGACACCTTGCGGAAGAGGAGGCATCGGAAGGAAATGCAGTAATCCATTGGAACCAAAGAAAAGGAAGATCAATCCAAGAAGGACCCGGGCAATAATGGTTAAGATTTTCATCCGAGGATGATGGCGTGATCGAATGCAAAGTCCAATCCTGAGGTGATGAACGCAGTCTCGGGTCGCTAGCAATCACGACTTTTCTGAAAC
>JBKPLM010000176.1:0-5787 GCA_046731655.1 Verrucomicrobiota bacterium
TACAGTTTGTGCGTCCGGCGATTTTGACAATGATGAGCGCGAACAACATTGCTCTACCGAAAACGCCGGTAAGATTGGCCGTCGATCTCGCGAACGAAGGCGATCGTGCGCATTACGTGCGCGGCAGAAGCGACAGGGGAACGTTCGTGCCTATTGGACGCCAGGAATCGCACGCGCTTTTTGGGTTGAGCCAGTCAAATGCGCTGTTGCGGGTCGCCGTGGGCGAATCGTTGAAGGCCGGTGCGATTGTCGATGTGCAAACCTGGGATTAGCGAATGCTCGCGTTCAGAGCGGTTTGACAGGCCATGCGCGCATTTTTAGCTTAATCGCCTTGAATACGGGAGCCTTGACCGCGTTTGCACGAAGTCCGACCGATCAAATTCGTGCGGATGCGGAACGGCTTTCTCACATCGTTCTGGAGATGCAGCGCCGTTTCTTGCTGCGTCTTTGTAAGGAACTCGCGCCCGGAAACGTTTCCTTTGTGCAATTTTTTCTTCTCGCGTTCCTCGACCAGAAGGAAGTCCTTACCATGTCTGCGATTGCAAAGAAGATGGGGCACACCACTGCAGCGGCGAGCGGTTTGGTGGCGCGCCTTGAGAATCTTGGTTACGTGGTGCGCTCCGTTGCGCGAGATGACCGCCGCAAGGTGATGGTGTGCATTACGCCGAAGGGTTCGGCGCTCGTCCGGCGGATTCGCGAGGAAATGGTTGGCAATCTGATGAAGGTTTTGGAACACCTCAGTCCCGACGAGCAAAAGGCGTGGTTGCAGATTTACACTAAAATTTATGATTACTGCCAATCGAAATGATTTTCATCTATTGGCCGGTGGTGTTATCACACCTCGGTAAAAACGTGCGCAGTTTGAATCTGCGCGTCTAAGTTTACGCGTCTAATCTCTCGGCTAAACCTTCTTTATGCGAAAATATTTTGTAATCTCCGGGTTCGCCGCGGCGATGATCGCTGCAAGCTGGGTGGCGCGCGCCGGCACAGGCGAAGGATCGACATCGACGGGCCGTGGCACATCTTCTTCAGGCAAGGTTCCCACGTTCACACTTGATCAAGCGATCCTGATGGCGCTCCAGCGCAATCCGACTCTCCTCAATGCCGAACAGGAGATCAAACGGACCAAGGGCGTGATCATTCAGGTCCGAGCGCAGGCGCTGCCACAGATCAATGTAAATGCGACCTATGAATGGACTGACCCGAACCTCGTTAACGCTCGAACCATAAGCACGACGGCTGGGACCACGACCGGGACGATACCAACGGGGACGGCGACGGGCGCATCCGGTTCCCTGGTTGAGTCGCCGCAGTCGCAGGTCGGGAACGCTCGGACATTTGCCGCCGCCGCCCCGTCGGCGACACCAGTTAGGAATACCGAGCTCAGCGACATATCGTACAGCATCTCCGTTATCGGAACGCAGTTGATTTTTAATGGCACCACTTTCAATCAGATCAGGGGAACTTTCTTTCAACGGGACAGCGCCTACTTCGCGTTCCGCAATATTCTGGACCAGCTGCTCGCGACGGTGAAAACGCAGTTCTACCAGGTCGTGGTCAATGGAGAGCTCATCAAAGTGCAGGAACAATCCGTGCACCTGCTGGAGACCCAGTTGAAAGACCAGCAAAACCGCTTCGAAGCGGGAACAGTTCCACGCTTCAACGTGCTGCAGGCTGAGGTGGCGCTCTACAATCAGATTCCGCAACTGATCACCGCTCAGAACAACTATCGTATCTCGAAGATTACTCTGGCCAAGACACTAGGCCTCGATTTCCAGCCAGGGCGCGGTGAAAATCCGCCGCTCGACGTAGTAGGGGAAATGCCATACAACCCGCGAACCATATCGCTGGTCAGCGCGATCGAGATGGGAAAACAGCGGCGCCCTTTTCTTAAGCAGGCGCGGGCAAACGTCTTGAACCAACTCCAGCAAGTGCGGGCGACAGCGGGCCAGTACCTCCCAACTATCACGGCGACCGGGGGCGGCGAGTGGGTCAGTTCGCCGATCAATTCCAGCTGGCATGATATTTCCAAAGGTTGGGTCGCAGGGGTGCAGGGCAGCATGCCGATCTGGGACAGCGGCGCGATCGCTGGCCAGGTCATCCAGCAGCGTGCCCTTCTTTCGGAAACCAAGATCACTTACGACGACGACGTTCGGCAGGTTGAGCTGGAAGTGCAGACTGCGTATTCAAATTTGCAGCAGAACCGCGAGTTGATTGTAAGTCAGGAGAAAAACGTGGAGCAAGCCGAGGAAGCGCTTCGCCTGGCCAAGGCGCGCCTGGACGCCGGCGCGGGAGTCCAATTGGATGTGCTTAACGCGCAGGTGCAGCTGCTCACGGCACAATCGACACGTTTGCAGGCGCTCTTTGGATACAACTCGTCACTGGCGGAATTCGACCGCGCCACGGGCGCGCAGAGCAGCTATCAGGAGATGTTCGCCGACCTTGCACCGCGTGCGACCAAGACCAAGACCTACGATACTGGCAGTGGCGTGGACGCCGAAGGAAAAAGGAAAAAAGCTGACGACGACAGCACGCTGCGAACTTCGTCTGGAAGATCCCGAACGTCACATTCCAAATAAGCCTCAAATTCCAATTCCAAACCGGCCGGTCGCAACTTTTTGGATTTGATGATTGGCATCCTCTTCGGATTTGAGTTTGGCAATTTGGGATTTCAACCACAATGACGCAGCTACCATTGGAGGAGTTTCCTGCGCTGAGCGCGATTGGAAGCTGTCGTCACGCGTTTACGCAAAGAATACCGGAAATCGACGTGTCGCACGACAAAGCCGAAGCGTTGAAACGGCTCGAAGTTGCGCATTGCGAAATCCGGCGTGCCGTCGGGGTGGGTGATTGGCCGCTGTTCACTGCTCAACAAATTCACGGAAACAAGATCGCAATTGTCGATGAGGTGGGATCGCCGCTTCGCGCTGACCGCGGACGGTCCGAGCCGGACCGGCATTACGGAGCTGCGTCCGTACCAAACCGCGATTTCCCTGGTTGCGACGGCATTATCACCAATCAGCGTGGAATTGTGCTGGGCGTTTACGTTGCTGACTGTTGCGCGGTCTACATTGTGGAGTCACAAACGCCGGCTATAGGTCTGGTGCATTCCGGACGCAAAGGCACCGAGCTCGGCGTCGTCACAAACGCAATCAAGCAAATGATCGAACGCTTCGACTCTGACCCGGCGAACATGATCGTGCAACTCAGTCCCTGCATTCGTCCGCCGCATTACGAAGTCGATTTTGCGGTGGAAATTATCCAGCAATGTCGCGCGCTTGGCGTGAAAGAAATTCACGACGCCGGCGTATGCACTGCCTGCGATCTCAACCGTTACTATTCGTATCGCGCCGAGAAAGGAAAAACCGGCCGCATGCTGGCCTTGCTCGGGTTGCGCCAGGAACCCAACATTGCGGCATCTGGAAGCGCATAGCGCTGTCCAGACAGTTAAAAAACGTTCGTCTTTAATTACGAATATTCGTCAAAATATCGTTAGGCCTCGCACTTAGGATATGACACATCCGATGCAACTCGTGCGGCCGTCGCTTGATTGTTTGCCGAGCTATGTCGCGGCATTGAAGCGGGGGTGGTCGCCGGACAACATCAGAGGTGCCGCTGCCTCGAACGACGAACTCGAGCAAATCGATAAAGATCCCCGTTCATTCGTCGATTCCCTCACTGATCGCGAGGCGACGGGCCCACCGATCACGCTTCCCGACGGTACGACTGCAACGCGGCTTCCGGGATTTAGACTTTGGCTCTGGGATACCGAGTTTTGCGGCTCGATTGGTTTGAGGTGGCAGCCGGGTACATCAGAGCTGCCAGCTCACGTCCTCGGACACATTGGCTATACCGTCGTGCCGTGGAAGGCGGGCCGCGGCTATGCAAAGCGCGCGTTGAAACTGATGTTGGAGCATGCTCGCGCTGAAGGATTGCAATACGTCGAGATCACGACCGATCCCGACAACGTTGCTTCCCGCAGAGTCATTGAAGGTAACGGCGGTGTTCTGGTCGAGCGCTTTCAGAGACCCGCACAATACGGTGGCACGGATGCACTTCGCTTTCGGATCGCACTTTAGCTCGCAGCATGCGTGGCCTAACCGCACGTTCAACCGTACCCATCGGTACGGGCATCGAGCCGTCGGTCGTCAATGGCAGTGGACGGGTTAACTTGGTCTTGTTAGGCATATGAGACCACGGCTTTCGACCCTGATCATCTTTGCCTCCGCAATAGTATCCTTTTCGGTGGTGACGTTTGGCGGCGAGCCACGCTTGGCGCATCAAGACTTCACGCTAGTCGCCGGCAAGCCTAGCCCGAAGGGCTGCTACCCAGAGCTTGTGCGTGTCGAGAAAAACGGCCGAGCTGTTTTTCGCCTTAAGCAGGATGGTCCTATCATTGTTCATGCGGCAGCTGGGGAACAGATTCCGGAGGGAGAGAGCGACTTCTATGGCTTCGTTATTCGTGTCGACGCGAAGCTGCAGACAGCAATTACCCGACAGTATGATCTCGGAAGACCGCGCTAACGCGTCTAACTGGGGGTTGTGGGATATGGTGCCCAACTCCCATGCCTAGCTTCGGGCTAGGTAGTTGTCCAGCTTGCCCCCACGCGCATTTCTGGGAGCACGCCATCGATCTTAGGTCTGATTAAGCTTCTACGTCGATGCTCGCGCCGCGTTTGAGAGGGCAAATCCCGCGTTTCTTCGCGTTTGCGACGAAGTCGAGGAATTCGCGCGCCGCGGCGCCCAAATTCATCGTTGCCGCTTTTTGGAGTGCCTGCGCGATGTTCAGCCCGGTCAGGTAAACAAGTTTGAAGGCCGCTTTGATTTCGTCTCGCTCCTTTGCGCTGAATCCCGCCCGACGAAGCCCAACCACGTTCAAGCCGAATACGCAGTTGCGTTCCGCGGCGACCACGAATGGCGGGAGATCTTTGCCAAACGCGGAGCTGCCTTGCACCATCGCCAGTCGTCCAATGTGCATGAACTGGTGAAATGTTGAGCCGCCGCCAAGAAATGCGCCGTCATCCACAAGAACGTAACCGGCAAGCAAACAATTGTTCGCGATGATAACGTTGTTTCCGATTTCGCAATTGTGACCGATGTGCGCTCCTGCCATCAGAAAATTTTTGTCGCCGATTTTCGTCGCGCTGCCTTCGGCGGTGCCGCGATGAATGGTGCAATACTCGCGGACGACATTGTTGTTTCCGATCTCGACCTTTGTCTTTCGTTTGGGCGAAAATGAAACATCCTGCGGCGGCGCCCCGATCACTGCGCCGTATCCGATCAAATTACCGGTGCCGATAGTGACTTCTCCTTCAATGACGACGTGCGATTGCACGATGGTTTTTTCGGCGATCACTGCTTGAGGACCAATAATCGAAAACGGGCCGATCTCTGCATGGGCGTCGATTTTCGCGCCCGGATCAACAATCGCTGTGGGATGAATCTTCGCACTGCCCATCTGGTTTCGGATTTCGATATTCGAAGTTCGGATTTTTCGTCCTACAACACGCCTGCTTCTTTGAAGCTGAAATAGCCGGGGTTACCTTCGGCTGGCGCGCCGATGATGATGTGATCGAGCAGTTTAATTTGCAAAAGCTCGGCTGCTTCGGCCAGGCGTCTCGTGAGACTGTGGTCGGTTTGGCTTGGCGATACGTCGCCGGAAGGATGATTGTGCACGACAACGACGGCGTACGCCGAAGCCACAAGGGCGGGCCGAAAGACATCGCGTGGATGCGCGATGCTCTCGTTTACGCTTCCTATCGAAACTTCTTCGACTCGAATTAAATG